>JAUSMA010000042.1 GCA_030645475.1 Nitrospirota bacterium | reverse complement strand
GCGGTATCAGCGAGCCGTATTATGAAAAAGTGATCCTGAAAGCGTTGGGCATCGAGAAGTTGGATAAGCCGGCATGAATATGATCACGGTCCCGTTTTTTGTTCAGATGTTCAGGATCGGGAAGATGGGGCTGCTGGTGCTGGTTGGATTGTTGTTCGCCGCCTGTGCTGGTGGCCCGTCGGATCGTTCGGACGCGGTGAAGATGGCGGATGTCTTGAAGGGGAAGACGAAGCAGGAACTCCTTGTCTGTGCCGGTGCGCCGCGAAGCGAGCGCACGGCACAGAGTCTGACAACGATGGTGTACCAGGAGGAAGCCGAACTCGTTGAACTCTCCGTCCCTGGCGCGAAGTCGAGCGGTCCGCGGGATGTGCCGCATCGTTGTCGGGCGACGGTCACGCTCAAGGACGGTCGCGTGACGGATGTGCGATATGAGTCGGTGCCCGCATGGTTGGGGGCCGAGAACCATTGCGACGAGATCTTCGCGCGCTGTTCACAATAATAGTGGCCGTCTGGCCGGAGAATTGGATCACCGAGGAGGATGTATGAACCGTATATTGACGGGAGCCGCACTTGTGTTGTCAGCGTTAGTCCCGCTCGTCGGCTGCTCGTCGTATCATACGGGCAAACACGAGAAGACCTTGCACGCGAAGGCCGTCATCGCCGGCCCCGGCATTACGGGAGAGGCGCATTTCTACGAGGAGTATGAAGGGCGTGTCAGGATCAAGTTGAAGCTCCAGGGCACGCCGGACAGCAAGCTGAAGCCGGGACGCCATGCGATCCACATTCACGAGACCGGCAATTGCGAGCCCTTCTCGGCGGCCAAGGGGCATTATGACGGGAATGTCGATCCGGCAATGAATCCTGAGGCGAACGTCATGCCCGGCCTATGGAATCATCCTTACCATCTTGGCGATCTCCAGAACCTCTCCGTGAACGATGACCGGAACGGGTCGCTCTATACGATCACGAGCCGGGTAACCCTGTCGGAGGGGCTCAACAGCCTGTTCGATAAGGACGGGAGCGCCTTCATCATCCATGAGTTGGACGATAAGTATCTGCCGGACCCGCCGGCAAAGGATGCACCAGGTGGACCCCGCATCGCGTGTGGCGTGATTGTGAAAGAGTGAAAGATCGTGTCGAATGATAGACACGTCTCGCTCGTCGGACACGACGCGGCATCTGATGCTGGCGATCATGGCCGTGGTGGCCGTCATCGCATCGGGGACGCTCGGCTACATCGTGATCGAAGGCTGGCCTGCTTTCGATGCCTTCTACATGACGGTCACAACCGTCACGACAGTCGGGTATCAGGAAATTCATCCGCTGTCGCCGGTCGGTCGGGCCTTCACGATCGTCCTGATCATCAGCGGTGTGGGAACCCTCTTCTATGTGTTGGGCAACCTCGCGCGGCTGCTGTTAGAAGGGGAACTGAGAGCGATTTTCGGACGGTATCGGACTGAGGGAAAAATGAAGACGGTGGCGAATCATTATATCGTATGTGGATACGGACGTATGGGGAAGCGGATCTGTAAGGAGCTCCGCGTCAAACCGCTGCCGTTCGTCGTGATCGACAAGAGTCCTGACGTAATTGCCGCCTTGCAGCGAGAAGGCCTGATGGCCGTGGAAGGCGATGCCACTCAGGATGAGGTCTTGATCCGGGCGGGGATCGAACGGGCGAAAGGTGTGGTGTCGGTCGTGAATACGGATACGGAGAATCTCTACATCGTCCTGACGGCCAGGGGATTGAACAAGGATCTCTACATCGTGGCGCGCGCTGGCGATGAAGGGTCGGAGCACAAGCTGATGCGGGCCGGCGCAAATCGCGTCTCGTCGCCCTATCACATCGGCGGGATACAAATGGCGCAAGCCTTGATTCGTCCCGCGGTCATGGATTTTCTCGAACTGGCGACGCAGAGTGAACATCTGGATCTTCAGATGGAAGAGCTGACCGTTGAACAGGGTTCACGTTTCGATGGCCGGACCACTTGCGATTGTGGTCTGGCCGAGGATCGAGGGCTGGTCCTCATCGCGGTCAAGCGCACATCGGGCCATCTTGAGTTTAATCCAGGTCCCAAGGTTTTGCTGGCCGAGGGCGACAAATTGATTGTCTTGGGTCAGCCGGATAGTTTGAAGCGCCTTGAAGCGGTCATCAGATCTCAAGCTGTAGCGTAGGAGCATTGTGAGTCTTGGACGAAGTAACGCATGACGGGTGGCGAGTCATCGGTCCTTGCTGTCGCGGTGGGAAGTCTGGTGGGGCTCTCGCTGGGCGTCACGGGGAGTGGCGGATCGCTGATCGCAATTCCCCTCCTGGTCTATGTGCTCGGGACGAGCGTGCAGGAAGCCGTGAGTCTCTCGCTCGCGCTTGTAGCTGCTGCTGCCTGTATCGGCGCCATCGAATCTTTCAAGTCGGGCCTCGTCAAGGTGAAGGCGGCGCTACTGTTGAGCGGCACCGGTATGATCGGCGGGTGGGTGGGATCCATAAGCCATCGGCTTGTCCGGGAGGAAATCACGCTCCTACTCTTCGGCGTCCTGATGATCGTGGCAGCCGGACAGATGTGGTGGCGCACGACCTTGCGGGAGGATCCTGAGGAACGGAGCATCTGCGCGGA
>JAUSMA010000041.1 GCA_030645475.1 Nitrospirota bacterium | reverse complement strand
CACCCGGCGACGGTGGCGAGGGTCGAACGCCTGCTCAACCGTAGACCTAGAAAATCACTCGGATTTAAAACGCCCAACGAGGTCTTTCAGGCTCTGGTCAGACGCGGCTGAATGTTATGCACTGGGGAGTTGAATCTGCGCATTATTCTTAAATGGTAACTATTATATTAAGTGAGACGCCACAGGGATTTTAGCACTGGAGGCCTATTACTGGACGGCCTCGATGGCCCTGCTGAGCTTCAGATTCAGGCACTATCCTCGCTTCAGAAAACTCTGTCAATTACTGCTGATGGATAAATACTGCTACTTGGGTAATTTATTTCTTTCATTTTTTGCTACCCTTCTCTTCTTGTTTCGGCATTTTCACGGACAGGCTGTTCAAAAAGACCGTCCAGCAAGGCCGCAGGCGGAGCAAGAACCGGAGGCGTACCCTCGGGGTACGTTGAGGATTCTTGCGAGCTGAGAACGAAGCTGGCGGACTTTTTCAACAGCCTGCTAGAGGTGGTACTTCGCCATGCGATAGCGAAGAGTATTCCGCGTAATCTTGAGCAGCCTGCTTGCTTCAGAAATGTTGCCGCCGGTCTGGTCCAGCGCTTCCTTTAACAGTTTCTTTTCCATCTCCTGAGCCGAGAGGCCGAAGGCCAGGAGCGAGGTCTTCTCGCTTTCTCCGTTCGATCCTGTCGGTGGAGTATCGCGCACAGATGTGGGGAGGTGGTCCGGCTGGATCATCTCGTCCTTACAGGTGATGGTGAGACCTTCGACTACGTTGTGCAGCTCCCTCACGTTGCCGGGCCAGTCGTGGCCTTGGAGGATGGTTAGAGCGGCCGGGGTGATGCCTTTGATTCGACAGCCATGATCGCGGCGGGCGATCTCTAAGAAGGATGTCAGGATTGGCTCGATATCTTCTGGCCGTTCGCGAAGCGGCGGGATGCGCAGTTGGTAGACGTTCAGCCGATAGTAGAGGTCGAGGCGGAAGCGCCCGGCTTTGATCTGAGCCGGCAAATCTTCGTTCGTGGCGGCGATCACGCGGATGTTGACGTGGATGCTACGCGTGTCTCCCAGAGGATCGACCTGGCGGCTCTCTAGAACACGTAGGAGCTTTGCCTGTGCGGACGGACTCATCTCACCGATTTCATCGAGAAAGAGCGTGCCGCCTTCGGCTTGTTGGAACCGTCCCGGTTTGCTGTGTTTCGCGTCAGTGAAGGCACCCTGGTGATAGCCGAAGAGTTCCGATTCGAGGAGATGTTCGGGAATGCCGGCGCAATTGAGCGCGACGAAGGGACTCTTGGCCCGTGGGCTGGAGGCATGGATGCCATGGGCAAAGAGTTCTTTGCCAGTGCCGCTGTCGCCGGTGATGAGGACGGTCGCATCGGTTTGGGCGACTTCGGTTGCCAGACGTTTTAGTAATGTCATTTGAGGCGACCGGCTGACGATCTGATCGAATGCAGAGGGCCGTTCTTCTCTTGATTGGGACTCCGGTGCGCCGAAATCATGGGCCCTGTGAATGGCGGTCTGGATATCCTTCGATGTGACCGGTTGCGCGAGATAGTCGGTGGCGCCCCGATGCAATGCCTCGACCGCGGCCTTTGCCGATCCGTCTGTTCCGAGGATGATCACCGGGAGGTTGTGATCGATGCGCCTGGCTTGAGAGAGGATCACCTGGCTTACAATCCGTCCCTGGCTCTCATCACAGACAACGAGTGCGAGGTCTGTGTGGTCTTTCAGGAGGCGTAGACCCTCTTCTGTTGTTGCAGCAGTCAGAATGGTGGCGCGGAGGCCGTCGAGAGCTTGGTCGAGCAGCGGCTTGGTGCGCGGATCGGTCGAAATGAGCAGCAAGATCGGAATAGGCATAGGGCGTTCCTTCTCCTGCTAAGTGCTGGAAACAGCCTACTCCTCTTCCCTCCAGGAAAAAAGGGGGTGTTTATGAGGCCCGGCCCCCTGTTTGTCTCGTGAGGTTCTCTTGCGCGATCTCCACGTTACGAAGGAGGCCGCTCCGTTTGGCTCGCTTGATGGAACTCCCCTTGAATGTCGCCGCGAAACTCTCCTCGCTGATCTGAGCCAGAGCCTGGAGACTGGGGGCGAGGGTCATGGGGTTGGGGGCACAGGCTGGTTCACTCGTCGCGTCAGATCGAAGATTAAAGGGACAGACATCCAGGCAATCGTCGCAGCCGAAGATGCGATTGCCCATCTGAGCGGCGAGTTCGTCGGAAATGACTTTGCGGGTTCCGCGCAGTTCGATGGTCAGGTAGGAGATGCAGAGTCGGGCATCGACGACATAGGGCGCAACGATGGCGCCGGTCGGACAGGCCTGAATACACAGCGTACAACTTCCGCAGAGATCTGTGGCCGGTTCATCCGGCTCGAGCTCCAGGGTCGTCAGGATCTCACCAAGCAGGAGCCAGGAGCCGGATTCGGCGGAGACGAGATTGGAGTGTTTCCCGATCCAGCCGAGACCTGCCTGCTGCGCCCAGGCCTTTTCCATGATCGGGCCTGTATCGACGTAGGATCTGGTGGTCACGCCTGGCGCCAGGGCTGCGATCTTCGCTTCGAGCTGCGATATCCGCTGGCTCATCACCTCGTGGTAATCCTGTCCCCAGGCGTACCGGGCAATGCGTCCCATTCCCAGCCGCTCGTCCGCGCGGTTGTCCGTGTAGTAGTTCATGCCGACCGACAGCATCGATTTGCAGCCTGGTAGTACCAATCGTGGATCGCTGCGACGGGAGGGGTCGCGAGTCATCCAGGCCATCGTGCCGTAGTAGCCTAGCCGGAGCCATTCTGAGAGGCGACCGAATAGGAGTTGGGGTAAGGGGGTGACGGGGTCTAGAGGAGAGTTCTGCTGAAGGCTGACAGCTGACGGCTGATGGCTTTCTGCGATTCGACTGATGCCCACGGCGTCGAAACCCAATGCCCGGGCTTCGCGTTTGATGGCGTTAGCCAAAGACATGACTGGCAGTCTGTGGAGAACTATATGTGCAGGCTAGAGTTTCACGGGTCGTCAAGTTGCGGACAAGAGGGGAGTACCACTCAGGATGCTCAAACAGACCGTTCAGCAAGGCCGCAGGCGAATCGAAACCGGAGGCGTACCCTCGGGGGTACGTTGAGGATTTCGATGAGCTGAGAACGCAGCTGGCGGTTTGTTTCAGCATCCTGCTAGTGCGCTTGTTGGGAGCAGTCATAACGAACAATAAACTGGACCGAACAATGGTCGGATTTGCAGCGGCTGCAAGAGCCGGTGATTTTGGTTTTCCAGTCGGTGGCTTTCTCGTCGAATCGGCAGAAGGTCTTTCCGCCCTTCGAGACGGTGGTCCAGGGTTTGTCAGTGCCAGGAATATTGGCCACGAGGCAGCCGGTGGGGAAAGGAACCTGACAGCTCTGCGAGGCCTCTCCCTTGGCCATTCCGAAACTGCACACCTGCTCGGTCGTCGCCGTCGACTCGGAGAGAGGTTGTGCCTGAGCCGCAGCCGAGAGGCTCAATAGGTTAATGGCTATGAATAACATGAAGGATAGTCGTTTCATCTTTCGCATCCTAGCACAGAGATGTTTGGACCAGTCAATCACGTTTCGACCGCAGGATGCTGAAACGGACCGCCAGCTGCGTTCTCACCTTGAAAGCATCCTCAACGGGGACCCGGCCGCCTCACCACTCGGCGGCGCGCACAAACGTGGTGCTCCTTATTCGTCGCACCGTGCGCCCCTGAGGGTACGTCTCCGGTTCTTGCTCCGCCTGCGGCCTTGCTGGACGGTCTGTTTGAGCATCCTGCGAGTGCGTTGCTGTGGATTGCGAAAGGCGAAACGGAGGATTAGGGGCTGCTTTCCCTTCGAACCCATTCACGTTTGACGTTTTACGTCTCACGGATTGCTGTTTGTCCCGTCTGGCTCTCATATATAATCGCGCCATGTTGTGGCGTGTGATGATCATCGTCGGTTGTCTGTTGCTCGGCTGGCCTGGCTGGAGCCGTGCGGCTGAGCCGGGTGTGTTGGATGTCCGGACGGAGCCCACCGGCGGCGTGAAGGCGACGGCAACAATTGTCTTGCCCGCACCCGTTTCGGTGGTACGGGCCATCCTGACTGACTATGCTCATTGGCCGGAACTGTTCGAGGTGCGGATGAAGATGGCGGATGTGACGATTCAGAATGGAGTCGCCACCACGGACATTAGAATTGAGCATGCGTTGTTACCGGGGGAGCGTCGCTTGGTGACTGAGTCGAGGTTGTTGCCAAGCGGAGAGCTGGTGGCCGATCTCAAAAGCGGAGACTTCAAACGGTATCATCGGCGATGGAAACTGACGGCGGTCGATGGCGGCGCGCAGACTCGTGCGGACTTCGAGCTTGTCGTGGAGATTGAGTCGGTAATACCGGACTGGCTTGTCGCAGTGGCGACGAAGCGAGATCTGGAATCGCATTTTCGAATCCTGAAGGAAAAGACACTCGCGCGGACGCAGGATTTACAGTCTGGGCGATCACAGTGATCGCTAGCGAATCTCTGATTAGCAGGCTGCTCCAAAAGGCCGTTCAGCAAGGCCGCAGGCGGAGCAAGAACCGGAGGCGTACCTTCAGGGGTACGTTGAGGATTCTTGCGAGCTGAGAACGCCGCTGACGGTTTTTGGGGGCAGCCTGCTACTGAGGGAAGGTGAATTGGGACAACTCCGCCTTCTCGATTCCCTGCTTCACCAGCGCATCGATATCGAACATCTTCTCGATTTCCAGAATGTCTTCGAGTCTGGTTTTCGTGCTGGGGTGGGGCGGGGTGAAGAGTGAACAGCAATCTTGATCCGGCTCGATGGAGATGGCGAAGCTGCCGATCTGCTCAGCCTGGTCGGTAATCTCCAGCTTGTCCATGCCGATGAGAGGGCGCAGGAGCGGTAATTCTGATACCGCTTCGATGACCGTCAGGTTCTCCGGCGTCTGCGAGGCCACTTGCCCCAAGCTGTCGCCCGTGACCAATCCCCAACAATGCTCACGTTTGGCGAATTCCTGCGCGATGCGGATCATGACGCGCCGGTAGAGCACTACGCGATAGGGGGCCGGCGCGCTCGCCACAATGTCCCGCTGAATCTCTCCGAACGGGATGACGTAGAGCTTCGATGTATATTGGTGGGCCGTGAGGAGTTGCACCAGTTCCCGCACCTTTTCCTCTGAGGCGCGGCTCACGAGCGGCCGGCCGGAGAAATGGACGAAGAGGGCCCGGCATCCGCGTTTCATCATACGGTAGGCTGCGACCGGCGAATCGATTCCTCCGGAGATCAGGCAGGCAACTTTTCCACTGACGCCAACCGGCATGCCACCAGGGCCCTGAACTTTCTTGATCGAGTAGTAGACCTCTTTGGCGAGTAGTTCGAGATAGACCGTGAGATCTGGATCTTTCAGGCTGACCTTCTTGTCGGTTGCGTCACAGATGGCGGCGCCGACGTCCCGGGCGACTTCCATGGAGGTCAACGTCAATCGTTTGTCCGCTCGTTTTGCCGAGACGCGAAAGGTGGAAAACGATTCCGACCGAAGCGCCTCAATGACCGCTGAACTGAGCGCTCCCAAGTCCGGCTTGGCCAGATCGAGCGGCAACCCTTGCGCCAGCGAAAAGTTGGCGATCCCGAAGACTTTGGTGAGCCGGTCGATGATGATCTGGTCCGGAATCTCGTCAGGCAGGACCACGCGAATCCGGCTGCGGAGATTCTCGACGCGTCTGACGCCGAGGTCTCTCAATATCCATTGGATATTATGGACGAGGCGTTCCTCAAAATATTCGCGGTTGCGGCCTTTGAGGGCGATTTCGTGGTAGTGGACGATGGCGCAGCGCATAGTTTTCTAGCGGGATGCTGAAAAAGATTGCCAGCGTCGTTCTCGGCTCGACACAATCCTCAACGTACCCTAGCGGGTACGCCTCCGGTATGTGTCTCGCCTGCGGCCTTGCTGGACAACCATTTTGAGCATCCCTGGTGCCTTCATGAAATGTGGGTATTCGATTCCAGAAATCGTTCTGCATCGATCGCTGCCATGCAGCCGGAGCCGGCGGCGGTGACGGCTTGCCGGTAGGTTGAGTCTTGGACGTCGCCAGCAGCGAAGACGCCGGGGACACTTGTGGCGGTTCCGTTCGTCGTCCGGATATAACCCTTGGCATTCAGGTCTATTTGGCCGCTGAAGAGTGTGGTGTTGGGACGGTGCCCGATTGCCACGAAGACTCCGGCGCAGGGTACCTCTGTGACCTTACTTGTTACGAGGTTCTTCACTCGCACGCCAGCCACCAGGTCGTTTCCTAGAATGTCTTCGACGGCGGAGTTCCAGAGAAAAGAAATCTTTTCATTCTTCATCGCGCGGTCCTGCATGATTTTCGACGCCCGCAGCTTGTCGCGGCGATGGATCACGGTGACCTTGCTGGCGAATTTGGTGAGGAAGGTGGCTTCCTCCATCGCGCTGTCGCCGCCACCGACGACCATCAGTTCTTTGCCTTTGAAGAAAAAACCGTCGCAGGTCGCACAGGCGGAGACGCCGTGTCCCGTGAGGCGCGCCTCGTTCTTCAACCCGATCTGAATGGCCGACGCGCCGGTCGAGATGATGAGGGTTTTGGCTTGGACAGATTGTTCGCCGTCGATCGTGAGCGTGAAGGGGCGTGGTGTGAGCGCAACGGACGTGACATCGGCGGTCAGGAACTCTGTGCCGAATCGTTCAGCCTGCGCCCGCATTTCTTTCATCAAGTCCGGCCCCATGATCCCCTTGGCAAAACCGGGGTAGTTCTCGACTTCTGTCGTCGTGGTCAGTTGCCCGCCCGATTGCCAGCCTTCAATGAGCAGGGGCGAGAGATTCGCCCTGGCCGCATAGATGGCGGCTGTGAGGCCAGCCGGCCCTGAGCCGATGATGACGAGATTTCGCATGGGCGAAAACTTAACACAGGGGATAGCGGGAATGCACGGTAGGGGATGGGATGTTACGCGAGGTAGCGAAGGTTCTTGAATAATTGGCCGACCTGCTTGCGGAGTGCCGGTCGAGGGAGGGTTCCATTTAAGATCTGGTCCGCTCGCCGAGCCTTTTTCGCCAGTGGCATCTGGCTGCGGATGCGGCGGAGTGCTTCAGCGCGGGAAAGGCCGTTTCTTTTTTTTAGGCGTGCGATTTGGGTGTTGCGGTCGGCGGTGACGACGATGGTGTGATCGACTCGCTTGTCGATGCCGGCCTCGAAGAGGAGCGGGACGTCGTAGATGACGACGGATTGAGGGTTTTGTTGGGCCGCTTCTCTCGTCAATCTGACTTGCTCGCGCGCCACGCGGGGATGAATGATGGTTTCGAGCGCCCGGCGTTTTGCTGGATGGTGGAAGACGATGGCTCCGAGCGCCTGGCGATTGAGGCTGCGGTCAGGGTTGAGGACGGCCTTGCCAAACAGGGTGACGATCTCCCGCCAAGCCGGCTTGTCGGGCTCCACGACATCGCGAGCCAATTGGTCGGCATCGATCACCACCGCGCCGCATTGCTTGAACATCTTGGCGACGGTGCTTTTACCGGTGGCGACGCCGCCTGTGAGGCCGACCAGGATCATGCGGCGGAGCATAACATGCGACTACGAGCCTCACAACAAACCCCGATTGACTTCTTGCAGGGTAGGCCTGTATGAATTTCTGCATGAAAAAACTTCTAGTGGTTGCGTCCATCGCGGTGTTCGGATTTTTGAGCTCCGGCTTGTTGTGGGCCGATGAGGGGCCCCCAATGGGTCCTCGGACCCTCGTGGTTGCACTCGACGGGACAGGAGATTTCGTCTCTCTGCAGGAAGCGGTCGATGCCGCCAAGAAAGGCGACACCGTCTTCGTCAAGGCAGGCGAATATCATCAGGACGTGACCATTCACAGTAAAGAGAAGATCAAGTTCGTCGGGGCAGGGGTCAATCAGGTGACCATTGCCGGGCGCGATATCGTGGTGGGTGCGCTGCATGTCGGTAAGTGGCCCTATGGGGCGACGGATGTCGAGATCAGCGACATGACCATCAACGATCATGGCGGCCATGCGGTCGGTCTCTTCAACGGGCAGGGGCTGGTCCTCCGTCGGCTCAAGATCAACGGGATGTTGTTTAGCCAGCAGGTCCATGATGTACGGATCGAAGATTGTGATATCGGGGGGAGCGAGACGACCGGCGCGCAGTTTGCCGATTCAGAGGCGGTCATGATTGGGAATATCATTCACGACAACGATCATGGCGTATCGATTGCGGGGAAGTCGACGGTGCGGCTAGAGCGAAACGTGATCACCCGAAGTCTGTTTGAAGCTGTCGTGGTGAGCGGCCATGCCCGCGCCGTGATCGTGAGCAATACCCTGGTCAAGAATGGCGGTGGGGCAGCATTTCTCGGGCAATCCCAGAGTGACGTCACCGGCAACGTGGTCGGGCTGAATCGCGTGGGTTTTCTGATCGCCCCGTCCAGTCGGACCACGACGTCATTCAATGCGTTCTTCAATACGGATGGCGACTATCTTCGTGTGGGTGAGCCAAACCAGCGAGCTCCGGAGCTCAAGGCCCAGTCAGATATTACCGGGGACCCGTACTTTGTTGACCCGCTGCATGACGATTTTCGCCTGCGTCTTGACACGCCCCTCCTGAAGATCGGCCAATTTCCCTATCTCGGCGCGCTTGCGCCTGCCGCAACCGCTGCTCGTCGATCGACTGATAAGTAGCGTTGAATCAATAGGATAGATGACTTCAGCAGAGCATGGATTTCCATGTGCTATGCTACTTGTACGCCATAAGTCAGATGGATGATGGATCTCTGGCGCAGGAATTGCTGATTCATTGTCAGAGAAACTGGAGGCGACCGTGGCAAGTTACCGACAAGAGCTTGAAAAGGGTGGATTTGACGGGATCCCGTCCCTCGATGATGTCGAATCAGGCAAACTGGTTGGTGCCGTCCTCCCCATGTCAGAAAAGGCGCAGATTCAAATGCGCAATAGCATCGAAGTGATCGATTACCTCCTCAATCAAGAGCGCGTCGTCTGGAGCTAACGACCGCGCGCTCCATCGGCTGAATCCACAACCATCACCCCTCTATCTTGACAGACCTCTCGCGCCTTCGTACGCTCCTTGCCCTACGTGTTCCCGTAATCACCAGGAGAGAGAATCATGGCACCTCTGTATCTGCTTCATCGGCGTTCTGTCGTTGCTCGACTCATGACCGCGGCGGCATTCGTGGTGCTGATGCCTTGTATGGCACCGGCTTCCGATGAGTTGCCTAAAGAGACGGTTTTGCCTGTAGGTTTAGCGAATAAGGCGATCCAGGCTGCGCTGGATGCCTGTAAGAAGGACGGCTATAAGGTGAGCGTGTCGGTCGTGGATCGTGCCGGTGTGCTTCGCGCCATGAGCCGCGCGGATGGGGCCGGACCTCATACGGTCGATAGCAGCAGAAAGAAGGCCTATACCGCGGCCAGCCTTCGCCGTCCGACGACCGAGTTAGCTGAACTGATCAACAAGGTGCCGACGTTGCAAGCGCTTCGCGAGATGAACGATCAGGTCATTATCCTTGGGGGTGGGTTGCCAATTGAGATTGTCGGCGAGGTCGTTGGTGGAATCGGGGTCGGCGGGGCGCCAGGTGCCCATCTCGATGATGCCTGCGCTCAGGCGGGCCTGGATGCGATCGGCGCTGCGCCGAAAGTTCCTGCGGTAAAGTGAATAGGGGGTACAGGGCCAGTTGCGTCGTGAGCCTGCTGCTCTTTCTTGCCGCCTGCAATAGCGATGTGCCAGCGCCGGCTTCAGTCGAGTTTCCGGCAGATCAGGTGCGTCTGACGATTACCAGAGTCGCCACGAATCCATTCCTCTCCCGGCACGATCTTCGACTCACGCTCGTCGGACCTGGAGGTTGCTCCATCGAGGATGACCTATTCCCCAACACCGGGTATGTGAGCCGGCGGAACCTTTATCGCACGCGAGCGGGTCTGCTGTATGTGGTGGGCCAGTTCGATGCCCGCGTGATCGATCCGCTCCACTGCACTATCACCCTCGCCGAGTTCCGCACCCTCGATCGCTACGTGACCTTCCTCGGCAGTTTCGACGAGAACGGGCAGAAGCAGTGGGCCTACTTTTCTGCCAGCCAGCGGTCAGAACTCCCCTTTGAGAAACGGTAACAAGACACTCCAGGGTGCCGAAGGAATGGGGGGAGGGGCTGCCTAGCCGAGATCCATTCGGTGGCCCGAGTAAGTCGATAAAATGCTTGTGGTTTCAGGAGGTGGTGGTACGCTTTGATCTCATAGGGGACGGCGCATAGGCCCATGCATGTGGGCTCAGCGGGGGAACGAGCCAGGAGGATGATATGACGACGGTGGCGTTGAACCTGTCCAGCACCAACTCTGAGCAGAGTGTGGCGGCTGTTCGAAAAGAACAGAGGGCCTACACGTTCAAGGTTGCGGTGAGTATGGCGCTCTATGCCTGTCTGTTCTTCGTGCTGGCCTTCTGTGGGCCCTACGTCCTGCCTGCCATCACGCTCCTATCAGATGCGCCATTGACGGATCGTCAAGTTGCCGCGAGCCAGCTGCTGTTGCTGAGCGAGACGGTGTGGGTTGCCATCCCTGTGTTTTTTCTGGGGGCTATTCTAGTCAGCTTGCTGGTGACGCGTCGCATTGCCGATGCGCTTGAACGTTTGGGTCAGAGTGCCAGCGCCTGGGCATCCGGAATGGTATCGCATCGACTCCAGTTCCGGGAGGCAGACCGATTGACGGATCTGGCGCAGCTGCTCAATCAAGGCTGGAGTCACGTTGGGCAGGGGGTCGAGACGGTGCAACATGAATCGTCTCGCGCTCGGGCCGCTGTCGATGGCGCGACCAAGACTCTTTTGGCTCAGGGTATGGGAGGGTCGGAGGCGCTCCGTCAATTACAGACGACAACAGAGGCGTTGGATCGCATTCAAGCTGCGTTGCGCCGATTTGAGATCGGACCACCTCACGAACGACGATCATGAATTTGTCTCGGCACCCCCGCATGCAGAGCCCCGACGGTTTTACCTTGATCGAGTTGATGATCGTGGTGGCCATCCTGGGGATCCTCGTTTCCCTTGCTACCGTCTCGTACAGTCATTTTGTGACCAAGGCAAAGTCTGTTGAAGGTGAGATCGTGGTTCGCGAGATCGAACGGTTGGAGTATCTTTATCACACATCGAATCATGGCTACACAGACAACCTGACCGATTTGGGATTTGCCATGACCGAAACGTTGAAGTATTACACCCCGGAAGTACGGAAGGGCTCCGATTCCGACAAGATCAGCTATCAGGTTCGTGCATTGCCGGTCACGGTGTCAGCGACTGATTCGTGGCTCCTGACGAGTTATCGCGATGGGGCAGTGCAGGTGGACCGAGTTCCCGTGAGCGAAATTGGCACGTTTGCGACGGTGCGATATCTGGGCAATGCGGGGACGATGTCGTCCGGCGAGGCTACGACCGCTTCTGTCGGTGGCGGGATCTCCGGCAATAACGAGCCTGAATGGTCTGGTGGCGGACGCAGCTTGGGGTGCCAAGAATGTGGCCGTGTCGTGATCAATCAACGCAACTGAGACGTCGTGTGTAAGCCAATTTGGCTCCGGCAGCGTTTTCCCCTCTTGCGCAGCCATACGTCGCTGTCCCACCGCAGGACGATAGCGCCCATCACATCGCCTTCCCGAAGCCATTCTTAGCGTTAGTGCGCGCGTCGGTCTTTGAACGTGAGTTCAGAGACAGCGGATTTGTCCAGCTCGCCTTTGCCGAGCGCGACCAGCCGCTGGTATTGCTCGTAGGTCGCTTGAGCCAACGGGAGGGTGATCCCTGCGGTCTTCGCTAAGGTCAGGGCGATGCCCGAGTCCTTGGCGGCATGGGCGGCCGAGAAGTAGCAGTCATGGGCGCGATTCTGCATATCCTCACCGTCCGTCTCCAAGACGCGCGACGCAGCTCCGGTCTGGGCGAAGATCTCCCGCACCATCGTCAGGTCGAGACCGAGCGCGGCTCCAAGCCCAAGCCCTTCTGCGAGCGCGGCCGTATTGCAGTTCATCACCATGTTGACGAGGGCTTTGACCTTCGCGGCTTCTCCTGCCGATCCGACATAGCGCAAATGTGCGCTCAATTTGTTCAAGAGCGGCTTCACTGACTCGAACACATCCTGCCGTCCGCCGCACATGAGATAGAGCGTGCCTTGGCGGGCCTGTGTGATGCTGCTGGCCATACAGGCCTCCAGGGTTCGGCCTCCACGTTGCGTCACCAGCGCGTCAACCTCGATATGCATATCTGGCGAAAGTGTGGCGCAGTTGATGAAGAGCCGATCCTTGGCGTGCCGGAGAAGACTCTCTGTACCGGTCGGGGAAAAGATCTGTCGCATCGCGGCGTCGTCGGATACGACCGTGAAAATGATGTCGACGAGTTCTGCGACTCGGGCAGGGGAGTGAGCTCCTTCACAGCCCAGCTCGGTCGCAAGGCTGGTGGCGGTGGTCTGATCCCGATCGTAGAGAGCGATGAGGGTTTCCTGTTGATCCCTCAAACGTCGGGCCATGTTGGCCCCCATCCGTCCAACTCCCACGAAGCCGATCTTTGGCTTAGACTGACTCATCTCGCTGGCCCTTTCGTTCGTGTTAGCATGCGGTCACTCGAAGGCACGAGCGTCGCATGACTCTGAGAGCCGATGGAAATAGTAGAAGGGTGGTTTGTGCATGCAGCAACCTATCGTGGGCTATCATCTGGACGAATATAGCGATTGGGTGGCCGATCTTCAATGTGGCCATGGGCAACATGTGCGTCATCAGCCGCCGATGACGAATCGGCCCTGGGTCCTCACCGAGGAGGGCCGGAGCCAGCATCTTGGCGAAATATTAAACTGTAAGAAGTGCGACGAAGCGACCGCGTAATCTATTCGATGGTCGTGGTGTTCTGGGACGGTTCTGCTGTCATGTCGAGGCCGGACCGTGACCAGGGTTGCAGGTGTGGCCCCTCATATCGGTAGCCGCTTGTGACGGGATCGTTGGCCAGTAGCAGCGGGGTGTCGAGGTCGAGCACCTCAAAGCCGCCGAGGCCCAGGACCAGGCTGAACGAACAGCCCATCGCTATACGTGTTTCGACCATCCCGCCGATCATTAGTTTGAGGCCGGACGCTTTGGTGAAGGAGGCAATCTCCAGGGCTTCGACAACGCCGGTCTTCATGATCTTGATATTGATGTAGTCCGCCGCGCCTTGGGCGACGACCTCTTGCGCGTCCGCGAGCGAGCGGACCGATTCATCTGCCGCGACGGGAATGCCGGTCTCTCGACGGATCGCCGCCATACTGTCGAGGTCATCCCGTACCACCGGTTGTTCAAGTAGCACCATTGCCCCACCGAATGTCTTGACTCCTCGTGCAAAGGTCAGACAATCCTGCCGCGAGAATCCCTGGTTGCCGTCGCCAATGAACGAAATGCCAGGGAGCGCGCGGTGCACGGCTGCGAGCCGTCGAATGTCCTCATCGACATCCTTGCCGACCTTCATTTTGAAGAGACGAAATCCCTTCTCGTGCCAGCCGCGCGCGAGGGCGACGGTCTTGTCGAGGTCGGCGATAGGAATGGTGATGTCGGTCTCTCGCGCTCTCATATCCGCGCCACCCCAGAGCTGCCACATCGGGATGTGTGATGCGCGGCAGTAGGCATCGATCACAGCAGTTTCAATCCCACAGCGGGCGGCGGGATGAGCGGGCGCCTGTTCAGATAGATCCTGCCCGATCTGTTTGTAGTCGGAGGCTGAGCGGCCCAGAATGGCCGTGCTGAGTTGGCGCAGGGTCGTCAGGCAGCTCTCGCGGGTTTCTCCCCCGACTTCCGGAAACGGCGCCGCTTCCGCATAGCCCTGTGCGCCATTGGCCAATGTGACTCGCAGGAACACATTCTCGGCCACGGTTCGTGCGCCGGTGGCGACGACGAAGGGGTCGGTGATGGGCACATCCACCGACCAGAATTCTATCGTGCGTATGGCGATTGCCAGGTTGTTCATTGAAAAAAGGCTCTGCTGCTCCGTTAGTTGAAGGCATAGACCAAGAGGCCGTTGAATTGGATGCGCGTATAGATATTGGCAATCTGGGTGTAGTCGGCCATCAGTTTCAGCAGCCAAACTTTCGAGAGGTGATTGGTGTAGGAGGCATGGGCATCGCCTCCTACACGAAAGGCCGACGATTGCGTCGATTCGTCGATGTATTGGATCGCCGGGCCTGCGGCAAACGTGAATTCATCCTTGTTCTCCATCGTGTAGATGGCCGCCAGCCGTGGAATTTGATTCACGAACACTTGGGGACTGAAGTATCCGCCCGGCAAGGGCTCTCTCGCGCTGGGGACAAATCCGCTCTGATTTTCTCCATAGTGAGTCAGGTAGAAGAGATACTCAGCCGATAGGTCCCAATGGTCCGTTTTCCACAGAGGCAGCGAGGTCTTGAGATCGAGCCCAACCTGATCGTTCGAACTCAAGCGCTCAGACGTTACCCACCCGGCGAAGGGCGTCACGTCCACGCGAACCGATCCCGCATCGAATGAGACCGTGCTGTAGAACAGGGTCGAGCGAGCGAGGCCCAAGAGTTGGCCTGAGCTGCGGGAGCCGGCGAGCGAGGAGAACGAGTCATATTTGAATTCGCGCTTCACGCCCGGGCGGATCGAGAAGGACTGCCCTTCATGTGCATATTCGAATTTGTACGCGAGCCCGTCGCCCCGGGGGGCTCCGTGGTATTCCAGAATCGCGTCGACACGATTCGACGGATTGAACCGAACTTGATTGGCCAATGAGACGTAGCTGCCTGCTAGCTGTTCCTTGGAACTCCAGAAGTTTTCGGCGCCGACTTCGAGGATCGTGGTGGTAAACGGCGTCAAATCGACTTTGCCGCGCGATCCGATCCGGAAGCCATAGAGTTCGAACGGCTTCTCCGGTTGGGCGAGGACACCGACGACACCTTCGATCGTCGGTTCGCGTCCCTTGAGCATGTCCTGGCGCAGACTGGTCAGATCGCCCGGTTCCCGTCTTGCAGACTGCCGTGCCAGATTCGCGTGGTAGAGGGCCAGATCGTTATTCCCCAGCCAGGCATAAGCCTTTGCCAGTCCCCGATGGGCTTCGGGATTACGGGGCTGTCGGTCGAGGACGGTGCCGTATTGGGCGATGGCGTCCTGGCTGGTTTCTTTATGCTGCGCCAGGTGTGCCGCGTATTTGAGGCGCATGGTCGTATCGTCTTTACGCTTCAGACCCATGCGGAAGTACTTCAACATGTCTTTTTCACGGTAGGCATAGCGAGACCATTCCAGGGCCTGTGCCTGGTCAAAGGCAATCTCCGGGTCGTCGTCGTATTTCGCGAGGTAGCGGTCGAATGTCTCGATCGCCTTATCCTTGAGACCCTGTTTTTCATAGGCGAGGCCGAGATTGCGCATGGCTTCACGGTGGTTGGGATCGCGCTCCACCACCTTCTCGTAGGCTTCGATGGCCGCTTTATAGTTTTCAATGTCCATGTTGGCCCGTCCTCGCGAGAGATACCATGCTTCCGTAAAGTCTTCCGCGAGCGAGAGTGTGCCGAGTCCGGTCACCATCAATAACGTGAAACTGATTATGGCAAGGGAGCGTGATCGCATAAAATTAGTCGGTGCCTTTCCTGTCGTGTAGTTTCTGGCGCAATACGCCAAATGTGTGTTGAATGTTTAGGGGATTGCTTGGAGGCCCACTCTCGGTATCAGCCTCCATCGCCTCGTGCGATAGATAGGGCGATAGGCCGTCAGTTGTCCGCCTGCGCCCCGTACCAACCACGGCGTGGTGAGTGGAGTTTGGTTGGCGAAGATCAACAGACTGAGCCCGCTTGCCGATCGATCTCTCACGATTGCACGATGCCGTTTCTCTCCGATCTGAACCTCGGTGACGCCGACATTCCATTGTCGGGGAGTCTGTCGCCGCCTGAGTCTCAATGGTCTGAAGTGCTTCAGTAGACCGATGAGCAAGTGACCTGCCATCAAGACACTGCTGCGCAGGCGGTCCCTTTGCGCATGTTCCCATGTCGTGGGGTCGCTATAGAGGTTCAGCAGCAAGAGTCGACGATGTTCTTCTGAGAGGTTGAGAAATGCCAGCCCGCATTTGGCGCCAGGCCCTGACAGTCGGTCATGATAGACCAATCGGACCTGGCAGGTGAAGGGGATTCTGCCGTGCAAGCTCATGTCCATGGTCAGAGGTAGTGGACCGGGCGATGCCCCGAACCATGATACCCCGGTCAGACTCACGTCGTGTGTCGTGCCAGTGATGCACAGATCGCCGGCTCGCAGTTCGAACGGGATCGGCTTGATGATGCGTTCTTCTGCTCGCGTTTGAGGTTTCTCCCAAGCCATCAGCAGTCCTACGATCAGGGTCAGCAGATTGAAGGAGGCCCAGCTGAGATTGAAGAAATAGGCGTCCTTTTCGATGCCGAAATACCAGAACTCCCAGAGGCCTTTTGCAATTGCGGCGAGCGTGATGAGGGTGGCAATGGCTAGGCTGGCAGAGGATCGCCAGTCGAATGACCGTTGCTCCGAAAGCAAGCCCTTGGGAGTGACTTTGAACCCCAAGTTCTTCGGGAGCAGCAGATCGAACATCGACCGGAACAGCGGGAAACTGACTGGTCCTTCGTAGAGGGATGACCACATGAGCCTGGGCCATCCAGGCAGCAATCTGGAGGAAATCATCGGGAGGACGATCATGAATGGCAACAGGTAGGCCACCAGAATCGAGACATCGGCAAAAATCGGGTGCAGGTGAAACATGAGGAAGTAGAGGGGGGTGATCCAAAATATCACCCGCGCGATCGGGAAGAAGAAGTAGTAGAGCGAGGCGAAGTAGCCGAGCCGGTGCCGGAGCGACAGCCCCCGGCAGAGGAGTGGATTGTCTTTGAAGAAAATCTGGAGACAGCCCAACATCCAGCGCCGTCGCTGGACAATATAGGACGCGAGGTTTTCCGCCGTCAGTCCGACTGCCAAGTTTTTATCGACGAAGACAGACTTCCATCCCCTGGTATGGAGGTGCTGGCTGGTATGAATGTCTTCGGTGATGCTCATCAAGTTAAATCCATTCAACTCGGCGATCGCCGACCGTCGAAAGACGGCCCCGCTGCCGACGAAGAACGCCCCGCCCCAGCCTTGGCGTCCGCCCTGGATCGCGTGATTGAACAGGTCCTGTTCGTTCGGAATACGCGAGCTCGCGCCGAGGGCCCGTTGAAAAATATCCTGGTTGTAGAAGTGGTGAGGCGTTTGCACAAAGCCGATGTCGGGGTCTGCGAAAAACGGGACGGTCTCTGTGAGAAAGGTTGTCACTGGAATATGGTCTGTGTCGAAGATCACGATAAGTTCGCCGTCCGTTTGCGTGAGGGCATGGTTCAGGTTGCCCGCCTTGGCATGTTGGCGAGGGCCTTTGATATAGGTTGCCCCGAACCGTTCAGCCAGTCGGCAGACCTCGTCTCTGTGGCTGTCGTCTAACACGTATATCCGTTTGTGAGCCTGCTCCATCGCGGAGGCTCCGATCAGGGTTTTCTCCAGAATCTCGCAGGACTCGGAGTAGATCGGAATAAAGACGTCGACTGAGGGAGCAAAGCCTTGGGCTGGCTCAAGGGGACGGACAGGCTGAGGTCTCCAGCCTACCCCTACCTGGATGAACAGCAGCAGAACGGTGGAGAAGGCATAGAGTTCGGCCGCCCACAGAGCGATGCTGATAAACGGGCCGCCGGATTCCATGAAGTTCAACGTGTGGAAGAGCCGCCAGTAGAGATAGCGGAGACAGAGGCTAAATCCGCAGATCAGGAAGGCGAGTTTGAGAACTGGATGCCACTTGGCGATCAGGTAGAGCATGACGGTGACGGCAAAGAGCTCCCAGGGAAAGTGCGCTGAAAACCCGACCACGTCGAACGGTCGCAAAAATCCCAAGAACTCGTCGTAGTGGCGGGCTTGCGACAGAGAGAGGGCCTGCCCGAACCACAGCCAGTTATGGAAGTAGTAGGGGAGCCGTTTCCCGGCGAGTGCGGCGGCTTCGAGTTGGGCGAGCTTCTTTTCGCTCAGCAGTCTGGCGAGGTCCTGCTGCTCCTGGAAGGCCAGGGCTTGGATGGTGGCATAGAGCGGAAGCCCTTCGTTCGACGATAGAGGCAAGCCCTTGAGGGAATAGTGGTCGACAAATTTCCCCTGGGCCTTCCATTCGCGCTGGAAGAATCCCAGCATTTTTTGCCGCAAGGGCCCTTCAGATCGTCCGAACCAGGCGGCATCGAGTGCCATTCGCCAATAGATCGGGAAGGCGTCATAGCTGAACGAGGATGAGGCCCCGGTCACGGGATGCAGGACGGTAAAGTGGCCTGTCTGCCGGTTCAGATAGATGAGTTCCGGAGGGACGGGCAGGGCTTCTTCATCATAGAGCCAATGCAGAATGGCATAGCTGGATGCGATCGCATGGGCCCATGGATGGTGCGCATCGACGGAGGCAAAGATTTCGTAGGCATAGGGGGCCAGGTAGGCGACGTGGATCGTCGGATAGGCCTCGTCGTGCGCCCAATTGCCGGCCGTCACATAGGCGCGCGAGCCGATCTGGATGACTTCCCGGTCCCAGATGGAATGGATGATGGCGAGCGCGTCTTGCTCGAACGCCGGATGGTCGAATCGCCGAGCGGCAAGGACAAGGGCGAGCGCGATGTCGGTGTCGGCATCCGTCGCTGAGTTCCGATCGAGCACGGTCCCTTTCCATTTCCAGGCAAAGAGCTTGTCGTCGCGGACTTGGAGATGTTGCTTCGTCCAAGCCCACACGGTATTGAACGTCGCGCGATCATTCGACCAGACGGCACGGAGCATGGCGTAGCCTTGCCCTTCCGACGTCGTGATGCCCTGTTCGTCCAAACTGACGACCCGGCCATGTTGTATGTAGGTCTGTTTGTAGAAACTCCAGAGCGCCGAGAGATCATCGAGTTGATGAATATATCGGTCGCTTGAACGCTCTTGCTGGCTCTGCTTGGCTGAAGCGAGGGGCGGAGATAGGCCTAGGATGAGTCCGCAGAGCACAAGGAGCATGGTCGGTGCGAGACGCTTCGCGAGTTGGCTCAGAGGGGCTCGGATGTTGAAGCGATGACGAACGAATGGGATGAGGCGCAAAGGGTGACTCGATGGATATGAACTGACAGATTGGTGCTAAGGCAAGATACCGGCGCTTGTGAAAGCCTGTCAACGGTGGCGTAGAAGGAACATGGTGGGACGAGGCGCCGGGGAGGGGACGCAGGGCCTTGGCATTGCCGCTCTTGACAGATCCGTCGTGATTATCTGACAACCGTCCACAGAAGGTTGATTGTCTGAACAGGAACCTATGCTGACGCATCGATATCAGATCGCGCTGCTCCTCGGGTTAGTTGCCCTGGTGAGTCTCTATCTGCTCCTGCCGTTGACGGCGTCGTATCTGTTGGCTCAGGGGCTTCGCCAGTATGGCTACAAACACGTCATCATCCAGCTGGGGTATCCCGGCTGGAGCGGGATGCACATTCCCGTTGTGTCGTTTCAACAGGATTTGGCCGGTGAAAGTGTCATGGTGTCGTTGACGAATGCGGAGATTCAGTATCGGGTGCCGCAGCTGATTCATGGGCATGTCGATCGAGTGTCTCTTCCCTATGTGGCCATCCAGATCCTGAATCTTCAGCCGTCTGAACTTGGCGAGGGGGGAGGAGCCGTTCAAGGTCGAGTGGAGAGTGAAGACTCGCCCTGGACCCTCTTGACCGCCGGCGATCTGTTGCGAGGCCTGCCCATTCTTCCCTTTGACGAACTCCACCTGGGCCGCGTGACTATTTTCCGTGAACAGGCGACGGGGCCTCTCCGTCGGGTGACGATTTCCGGTGTGGTGATGTATCGGGATGGCGAGCTGGGAGGGCATCTGTCGTTCCAAGGGCGCGATACAGCGACCTATGGACTCACGGTGACGGGGCAGTCGGCCAGCACCTGGTCTGCCACCTTGGTGTCTCAGCGGCCTCAGGCGGTGCCGATTGTGTCATGGCAGTCTCAGGCGCGCCCTGACGGCCAGAAGATTCAGGTCAATGGGCGGCTGGAGGTCAATGTCCGTGAGTTGGCGCCGTTTATCGCGTTGCTCGTCCCGATCGGTCCGGAGTTGGGGAAGGTGACGGGGCATGTCGCGGTACGCTGGGCAGGCACTGCGGCGGCTGATGCCTCATTGGCTTCGCTGCAGGAGGATTCCCGTACGCATATTGATGGACAAGTTCAAGTGCATATGACGCTGCCCGCGTTGAAGGAGGTTGCAAAAGATATTACGGTCGCCTATGAGGGCACTTTCGCGGGGAATGCGACGGAGGTGGGATGGACCCTGGCTCCCGGGGTGCTGTTGACGGCCACGGTGAATGCGCAACCCCGTATCATTCCGGAAGTGGTCAGGATGATTCTCCCGCGCGGGGATCAGCCGGTACGGATTGAAAACACGAAGCCGGTGCAGGGGAAGCTGTATTGGGCGAACAGACCGTTGCGCATGCTTGCTGAGGGGCCACTGCACGTAACCTATGGTCTGGCATCGGGTCCGTTGGTGGCCGAGTTTGAAACGAGTCGGGCTGAGGGGGTGGGTGGCGAGCTGGTGTTGGCGGAAGGGACCTATCGAGTCGAGGGCGTGCTTCCGAAGGCGGTGAGGGAGCTTCTCTCGGCGAGGGAGGCGATGGGAGGGTTCCGGGGAACGGTGACGCTGGCTCGAACGCACGTCAAGGGTATCCTCTTGCCCTCGTCTTCCGTCACGGCCAAGCAGATCGAGCAGGGGGCGGCGGTCGTCTCGAGCGTCACATTACAACTGGCCGAGGCCTTGACCGTGCAGTGCGATCTGGCTGCCAGTCATTGCAGCGCCGGGCCTGCCACTGTAGCTGTTCGAGTCCCGGCCATGCGTGTGATGGGCCGGCCGGTTCGCTTGTCTCAGGGTATATTGCGGGTGCAGCAAGCCGAGACGAACGGGGCATCCTGGAATGCGCAGGGCACACTCCAGGCGGATGGAGTGGCGATGGACGTGGCTCCGTGGGGGATGCCGACGACGGATTGGACAGTCAGGTTTGTGGCCAATCAAGCCGGAGTCAAGGCCGAGCTTCGTGTCGACGCGCCCTTCCGTGAGGCGATTATTACGGCCAAGTTTGAGCAGCCCTTGAGTGCGGTGTCGGGAATGTTGCATGGCATGATCGGGCCGATTGTTTTTGATGGCGCTGAACGGCGGCTGAGCAAGATGCTCCTGGGATTGCCGCTGTCTACGGATATCACGGAGGGTCAACTCACGGCGACCGTCGATGCGTCGTGGTCCGGCGGCCCTGGGGATTCGGCGCAGGGGTTCCATCTGACGTCCGGGACGGCGAAGATCGTGGCAGATAAGCTGTCCGGTCATTATCGGGACTATCGCGTAAAAGAGATGAGTACGACGATGGCGCTGCGTACTGATGAGTTGATGTCGATTGCGACGGTGCAATCAGTGCCGGTGACGATCACGTCGCTGCAGACGGGTATCGAGGTGACGAATCTGGCGACGATGTTCCAGGCACGATGGAAGTTGCCGAATGGGCTGCCGGTTATTGACGTGAAGGATTTCCATTGTGAAGTATTGGGGGGAACGGTCACGAGCCCTGGATTGCTGATCGATCTGGCCAAGCCGCATTATCAGACGACCTTTTCGATACGCAGTCTTGACCTGGCCAAGATTCTCAGTGTGGAACAGCAGAGGGGACTCCTGGGCTCAGGAACGCTGAACGGGACGCTGCCTATTACGATCACTCCCGATGGTGTGGCTATCGAAGATGGGGTGGTTGAGGCGCAGCCTCCAGGCGGGGTGATACGGTATGTGTCGACTTCGGAGTCGACGAAAATCATCTCGGAGTCCGATAGCCCGCTATCCCTGGTCTCGCAAGCGCTCAACAACTTTCACTACACGCTGCTGCGGGTTGGTGTAGAGTATGCGGACGACGGGACGCTGGATTTGAGCGCGCAACTGGAGGGCCGGAATCCTGACTTGAAGAAGACCCCTCCTATCCATTTCAATGTGACTGTGCAGGAACATATTCCAACCCTGCTGAAAAGTCTTCGCCTGGTTCAGGACATTCAAGACGGCGTACAAAGGAAATTTAAACAGCCATGAATCCTATGAGGATGACCATGTGGAGCAGGACCCTGTTGGCAGGTATCGTCGGTGCGATCCTTGGTGGGGCATTGGTCGGTTTGGATGCTTGTACGCCACGTATTGAAGTGGCGCCGTCCGATAAGCCGATTACGATCAACTTGAACGTGAAGATCGACCATGAGGTTCGCGTGAAAGTGGACAAAGAATTGGATCAAGTGTTGTCCGACAAGAGCGGTCTGTTTTAGCATCCTGTAAGGTAGTGTTCTGTTTTCCAAGACGTGATAGCTCATGAAAATTTGCCAGGGTTTCTCAGGTACCTGTTAGGCGGAGGAGAATCGCGATGACAATATGGAGACGAGTGATCACGGTCGGCACAGTGTTGTGGTGTCTTGTGGCAGTGCAGCCGTTGTTGGCCTTTACGCTTGAAGAGGCGAAGTCGAAGGGCCTGGTCGGAGAAAAATCAAATGGATACTTGGGCCTTGTTTCGCCTGGCAGTGGAGAGGCCCAAGCCCTTGCGAACGAGGTGAACCAGAAACGGCGCCAAGCCTATGAGGAGATCGCTCGCCGCAATGGAACCAGCTTGAATGCAGTGGAAACGCTGGCAGGGGAGAAGGCCGTGGCGAATACCAAGCCCGGTAATTTCGTCGAAGGCTCCGGAGGCTGGGTCAAGAAATAGCGAACTCACCCGTAACGGTCGTTCTTCCAGGGGAAGCCGGTGTTCGAATAGCCGCGGACTTCCCAGAATCCCTTCTCATCCTTCTCTGAAAACGTAATTTCCTTCACCCACTTGGCTCCCTTCCAGGCATAACGTTTCGGTACGATGACTCGTACCGGTCCGCCATGTTCTTTGGTGAGGGGCCTGCCGTTCCAGGTGTAGGTCAAGAGCACGTCCCGATCGTCGCAGGCTTCAAGCGGGAGATTGGTTGTGTAGTCATCGAAGGATTTAAAGAGCACGAACTTCGCCGAGGGCAGTGGCTGCACCACGGATAGAATGTGTTTGAAGCTGACGCCTTCCCACTCGTTGTCGAATCGGCTCCAACTGGTCACGCAGTGAAAATCGGAGGTGTTTTTCAATTGGGGCTGAGCGAGAAACTCTTCCCAGGTCCAGGTGATGGGATTGGCGACAGATCCCCCGATCATGAGCGTCCATTCCGAGCGAGGAATTTCTGGTTTGAAACCCAAGTCGAGGACCGGGAAGGTTTCGACGAGGTGCTGTCCAGGCGGCAAACGATCATCACCTTCGTAGAAGACTTCACGCTCTTCTCCTCCACGTCGGGCCTTGGCCCATTGCTCTTTCTTCTCGGTCAGTCGGTTGGGATCGTCCATGGCGGCCTCCTCACGAGAGAGTACGGGAGCCGGGGTCTTTCTGACAACTAGATAGTGAGTCGGCTCGCAAGGCCCATTCTGACAGGAGTGGGAATTCTCTTCGAGAATCAGCGGTCTATGGGGCATCATGGAGCTGGTAGACGTGAAAGACTTTTGACGAACTTAGTTGGGGGCGCGATGTCGTTACATCCATATCCATGCAGGTTTCTCCTGGTCGTCGTCCTTGCGACCCTGGGTGGGTTCAGCGACTGGGAGCCGCTCCTATGGGCCGCTTCTCCCAACTCGAAGCCGAGAGCTCAGTCCCTTGGTCTGGATCGCAAGGGTTCGCCAGTGCCATCCAAGGAGAGCGCCAAATCACCGGCCAAGTCGGAGCCGAATAGAACTTTGGCCGCAGGGCTTCAGAAACCGCCTGTAGATCGAGCTCATCGGAAGATCTCTCGCCATCGGAAGACCGGGAAAAAGTGGCGCCCCCCAGCTATCGTTCAGCCGAAGCCGGATCTCTCCTATCATGGCATGTTCGAGCAGCCGCAACGTTATGACCCCAGCCGGGATCGCCAGACAGGGCGAGCGCCAAATCCCCAGGTTGGTGAGCTTCAGCAAGAGCATTTCCAGGAACTCGATAAAAATCATGACGGCATGATCGATCCGTTCGAGCGTGCCTTCGGCCGCCTCGACATGGATCGTGATGTGAGCAACCACCAGTGGGAATAGCTCTTCTGGCATACAAGCTCTCCCTACAGATTCCCGCTGACTCGACCGACAAGTGAGGTAGCGGCTATCAGGGGGAAAGGATCTTCGTATGCGCGCAGGCTTGCTCTTTATACTCTTGTTGGGGTTTGGGTGCGCTGGTCCGGACGTCTCACGTCCCCACGTCAATGCCGAGTCTTCCGGGAATACTTGCCGTCCAGGCCAGCCCTCGATGGAGGGAGGGCGCGCAGCAGAAGGACGATGTCCTTCCCCATCAGCAGGTTGGACCCGCGTCGGTGAGGTGCTGAGCGGCGCTGCCATAGCCGTGCGGATGCCAAGGCCGTAAGAGGTCAGTCTCCGTTCATGCATCCTGCTTCTCTCTCCATCCGCCGGGCTGGTTAGTAGGGAACCATCGACACCCCCGCAGATCCACCTCACCTTCCTAGCGTAGGTCCAATGCCTACCACTCGATGTGGCTGAGCCCGCTCATGCCTATTTGGTCTTGGTCGATGTAATAAAGTCCCGCGGGCCACGACCAACTTTCGCAGGAGACGACATTGACAGCCATGAGAGGAGCCCCCATGATACAGCCCGAGGTTACGATGCCAACGCCAGTATCTGAGACAGCCGTGCCGACTGGGTCGAGTGCCGGGAAAATTGTTATTGCCGTGGTGATTGCAGTGGCCATCGGTGCGTTTTTTTACTTTGACCTCGGGCAGTTCTTATCGCTGACGGCTCTCAAAGAGCATCGCGATACATTGCTGTCCTTCACCGAGGCGAATTATGCCTCTTCGGCAGGGCTATTTATCCTTGCCTATATCGTGGTGACGGGCTTGTCGTTGCCTGGCGCGGTGATTCTTACCTTGGCCGGAGGGTTCTTATTCGGAAGCCTGTTCGGCACGCTGTTCGTGAATCTGGGGGCGACGACCGGAGCAACCCTGGCCTTCCTGACGGCCCGCTACCTGCTGCGCGATTGGGTCGAGCAGAAGTTCGGGAAGTGGCTGGGACCTGTTCAGCAGGGATTTACGAATAACGCCTTCAGCTACCTGATGACCCTGCGGCTCATTCCCTTGTTTCCCTTCTTTGTCGTGAACCTGGTCTCAGGCCTCACACGCATGAATGTCAGGACCTATGTTGCGGCGACGGCATTGGGCATCATCCCCGGTTCGTTCGTCTATGCTTACGCCGGGCGGCAATTGGGGACGATCAATTCACTCAAGGAAATTGCTTCGCCGAATGTGATCGGGGCGTTTGTCTTGCTGGGCCTTCTGGCCCTTGTTCCGTCGGTCTATAACAAGCTCAAGGGCGGGCAGTCATGATGCCATATGCCGTCTTCCTCCAGAGAGGATCAGTGCGATGAATTTGCACGGAGAGCATCTCGTCCTACCGAACGACGAGCACAATCAGGCGCTTGTGGCCAATGTCCATCCTTCCAATTGGGTCAATCCTGAGCCGACGGGCCGCTACAACATCGTCGTGATCGGCGCCGGCACGGCTGGGCTGATTACTGCCGTGATCGCCGCGAGTCTAGGGGCCAAGGTCGCGTTGATCGAGCGGCATCTCATGGGCGGCGATTGCCTGAACGTCGGCTGCGTGCCGTCGAAAGGGGTGATCCGTGCGGCTCGCGCCTGGGCCGATTTGAGGCAGGCGACTGCGTTTGGTCTCCATATTCCGGCTGGCGTGAAGTACGACTTCGGCGCCGTGATGGCGCGCATGAGAAAGCTACGCGCGAGGATCAGCCACAACGATTCAGTCCACCGCTATGCCAAGCTCGGCGTGGACGTCTATATTGGCAGCGGCTGCTTCACAGGGGACACGACAATCCAGGTCGAAGGGCCGGCGGGCAATCGAATCCTCACCTTTGCGAAGGCGGCGATTTGCACCGGTGCGCGGGCGGCGACGCCTCCGATCCAGGGGCTGAAAGAGGCAGGTTGTCTCACCAATGAAACGGTGTTCTCGCTCACGGAACTGCCCCGGCGCATCGGCGTGATCGGGGCTGGGCCGATTGGGTGCGAATTGGCCCAGTCGTTTGCGCGGTTCGGTAGCCAGGTGTATTTGATCGAAGCGCAGCACGGCATTATGCCGAACGAAGACCGAGACGCAGCTGAGGTTGTGAAACAGCAGATGCTGCGCGACGGCGTGAAGCTGCTCTGTTGCGGAAAAGATCTCACGATCAGCAAAACGGACGGCGGTAAGCGACTCACCGTCGATTCTCACGGCCAGCAATACGATATCACGGTCGACGAGATTCTGGTCGGCGTCGGTCGGACGCCCAACGTAGAGGGATTGGGTCTGGAAGCGGTCGGCGTCGAGTACGACAAGAACGGGGTGAAGGTGAATGGCCGGCTACAGACCACGAACTCCCGCATCTTTGCGGCGGGCGACATCTGTTCCCGCTACAAGTTTACTCATGCCGCCGATGCAATGGCGCAGATCGTCATCCAGAATGCCCTGTTCCCGCACCCCTTGGGTCTGGGCTATGCGAGCGTCGAATCCTTGATCATGCCCTGGTGTACCTTCACGGAGCCGGAAGTGGCGCATGTTGGGCTGTACGAAAAGGATGCGAAGGAAAAAGGCATTGAGGTCGAAACCTACACGTATAAACTCGACGAAGTCGATCGTGCGATTTTGGACGGAGAAGACGAAGGCTTCGCGAGGATTCACATCCTGAAAGGTACGGACAAGATTGTCGGCGCGACCATCGTTGCGGCACATGCAGGCGAGATGATCAACGAGTTTTCCGTGCTGATGAAAGCCGGGCTAGGAGCCAAGGTCATTGCCGGGACGATCCATCCCTATCCGACGCAAGCCGAGGTGAATAAGAAAGTCGTGAATCTGTGGCGGAAGGCGCATTTCACTCAGGGGACCAAAAATCTTCTTCTGAAGCTCTTCGCCTGGATGAGGAGGGGGTGAGAGAGGGGAGGCTCTCCCGCTCCTCGCGCAACGCGCGGCCTGAAAAGGCCCTCGTTGGACGCGCGCACGTAAGGAGAGACTCCCCTTCCTCATTGCGGAGATGGACGGAGAGAATTGTGTGGAAATTCGTGCTCATTGCGATAGGGCTACTTATTGCGCCTACAGTTGCACGGGCGGAATCTCCATTCATGATCGAGGTGGCGAAGTTTTCGAGCGGGACGATTGGGCAGGCGATGCCCGAGGGGTGGAAGCCGCTCACCTTTAAGAAGATTCCAAAACATACCTTGTACGAAGTCGTGAAGGATGGGGGAGAGGTGGTGGTCAAGGCTGTCAGTCAGTTCTCTGCCTCGGGTCTGACCAAAGAGGTGAGGATCGATCCTAAAGAATTTCCGGTCGTTCGGTGGCGGTGGAAGATTGACCATGTGCTCAACGGTAGCGATGTGGCCCTCAAGTCGGGCGACGACTTTCCTGCCCGGCTCTATGTCACCTTCGAATACAACCCGGAGAAGGTCGGTTTTGGGAAGAAGCTGAAGTACAAGGCCGGACGTGCGATTTTTGGCGACATTCCTATCGGGGCGCTCAACTATATCTGGGAAACCAAGACCCCGGTTGGGACCATCGTCGAGAATGCCTATACGGACTTCGCGCAGATGATCGTTGTCGAAAGTGGGCCTCAGAAGGTTGGGATGTGGGTCGTTGAGGAACGGAATATCTACGAGGATTACAAGAGAGCCTTCGGGGAAGAGCCGCCGATGATCAATGGCGTGGCAATCATGACGGATACGGACAATACCAAGGAACAGGCGACGGCTTACTACGGCGATATTGTCTTTCAACGATCGGTGACGGTATCGATTCGAGAGCCGTGATCTGTGTGGTGCCTCATGGTGAACGGGCTGGCCTGTTCAGGGCCAGCCCGTTCATGGACACCGCCGCGCGTGAGGTGGGTGCGCGGATTCGAAATAGGCTTACTGAATAGAGTTCGCGAAGCCGCCTCGCGTAATTTCCGCGCGGACGGTATCCCCGACCTTCTTCTGCTTGATGTGCTTCGTGCCTTGCCCGACGCGCAGACTGACTTGGTTGCCTTCGTAGTCTTCAACCGTATAGATGTCGCCGTCGACATTCTTCACCGTCCCACCGACGGTCTTCCAGGCCGGGCCTGGCTTGGAGTCGTGGTGGCCGGCCTTGGGGGCTTCGCCCTGCTCGGGGACATGGCTGACGGCTTCAGCCGCCGCCTTGGCAGACGAGTGGCTGGTTTGGCTGGACTTCTTGTTTTTCGAGTCCTTGGCCAACGCCGGGGTGATCGCCAATGCCACAATAGCCAGGGTGCTCACGAGGACCGTAAGTGTCTGCTTGTTTACCTTCTTCATGCCAAAACCTCCTTGCAACGTGAGAGTTGTCTTCAACCTAGAACCCCTCAGCAAGGCATATGCCGAAGTGGACGGTCGGATTGCTCAAAGGAATTCAGCAGGTTATGAGAGCTGTTGGGGGAAGTGCCTCGAATTGCCAGTAAATATAGGAAAAAAAACGGCATGAACCTGTCCAAATATGACCCTATCTGCCGATGTGAGGATAGGTGATGGCAGGGCCATTGACGGTGTTGAGCTATGTGCGCAAGCCATTCAGAAACCTCGTGGCAAGCCGACCGGGCTTGGCCACGTTCCAGGTCAACCTGCGATGCAGCCTGCGGCTATTGTGACCTGCCGCTCAATGTTGGCCGATGCGAGATGTCGTGCGAGGAAATACAGCGGGTCTTTTTTGGTCTCTATCGCGACGCGAAATTCTTGAGGGGTTTGACCGGGAGCCCATCATAATCAGTTCCGATCACTCATCGTGCAATGAGTTTATATGCCAATTCTCCTGTGACGACTGGCGGCTGAAGCTGATCTCGTTCCTGGTCAATTTCCGTTGTAACTGCAGCGGGAGCATTTACGGCGACTAAGCTCTCTTCGTTCGTTGTGCTTTGCTCTAACCGCTTGCTGGATTTCCCTCCTAGCTGATTTTTGCAGATGTCGCCTTTTGCGAAAGCCTGCTCCCCGCCACCAGTCCGCTTCTTCTTTCTCCCCTGGTAGTCACAGCCGCCCGCAAGTTTTTGAAAATGAGCATCTGGGAAGCTTTCTTCGTGTGTTGCTCATCATTCCCCACGTCGGATTCTGTCTGTCGGCCCTGCAGGGTGCATTCTCTCAGGATATCCGTTAAGGATGTTCATTTCTGCCCCAATCAGGCCCCCCCATAATAGGGGTTTCGAAATACGGGTGAATCCGGCAAAATGCCCCCCACTTGTCGTGGCAAATATAAAACTATGATGATCTGAAGTCTGAACCGTGACCTATTTCCTGGTAAGTACTTTCGAAAGGATATCTCCATGAACGCCACCGGCACTCTTCCCATGACTCAGCTTCCTAGCGCTCGTGGGCGATCCTTGCGTAGCGTGGCCTCGTCGCTGGGGCTTATGGCGCTAAGCATCGTTAGTCTTACTGTGGCAGGTTGTGGAAGCGGGGGTGACGGTGGGTCATCCGCCCCTGTGGCATCGGTCACAACGGGAGGGAGTCTTGGGTCTGGCACGCCAACTGGCACCGAAGCGCCGCGGTTCGCGTATGTGACGAACACGGATGAGAACACGATCTCAATGTATGCGGTGAATGCGACCACGGGCCAGTTGCGCTCGCTGGGTTATATGATCTCCGGGCTCTTTCCTTTTTCCATCACGGTGGACCCGAGCGGGCGGTTTGCCTATGTGGCGAATCAGAGCGACAGCCTCTCGACGTTTGCCATTAACAACACGACGGGGGCATTGACGGCGGTCGGCACCATTTCGGCCGGGCCGCTGCCCATGTCGGTCACGGTGGATCCGAGCGGGCGGTTCGCCTATGTGGCGAATCGTCTATCTCATAGTGTGTCGGCCTATGCGGTCAACAGCACGACGGGAGCGTTGACGGCGGTGGGCGCGTCGGTGCCAGCCGGGACGGCGCCCATGGTAGTGACGGTGGACCCGAGCGGGCACTTTGTCTATGCGGTGAATCTCTATTCCGACAACGTGTCGGCCTATACGATCAACAGCACGACGGGGGCCTTAACGCCGGTGGTGGGCAGTCCGTTTGCCGCCGGAGCCAGCCCACGGGCTATTGTGGTGGATCCGACAGGGCAACGGGCCTATGTGGCGAATCGCGACTCCAGCAATATCTCGGTGTTCACGATCAATACGACGACGGGC
>JAUSMA010000040.1 GCA_030645475.1 Nitrospirota bacterium | reverse complement strand
CACCCGGCGACGGTGGCGAGGGTCGAACGCCTGCTCAACCGTAGACCTAGAAAATCACTCGGATTTAAAACGCCCAACGAGGTCTTTCAGGCTCTGGTCAGACGCGGCTGAATGTTATGCACTGGGGAGTTGAATCTGCGGGGGACAAGAAAAGAGGACAAACAAGAAAAGGGGACAGGCTACTTTTCTAGCGGCTTCCTCGGCCTCCCCCGCTGCCGCGTCGTCGATTCCAACTCCACCGCCGCCGCAATCTTTGCTTGTCAGCCTTCCTACCGAATGGCTGCTGCCGCTTCGCACAGGCCCGAACGGTGGCCAGGCCATGATCAAACAGCGGGCTGACCGACCCAATTGAGTCTGGCTTCTCAATCCCCTCCTCGCCTTACACGGACGCTCGCCATTGTCATTCACCTCGAATGAAACCATAGACCCACCTGGTCAGAAAAAGTAAACTCTTCTTGCCAGAAGAAGATTCTCAAGAGACGGAGGCTTCATTTGCCAACAATATTGGACTGCTCAAATATTGATTCCACGACTTCCTCTCTAGAGTCAATCCTGGGTTTGAGCGGACAAGATATTCGAGAGATTGTTAGATCATTCAACTGCGACGCCTACTCAAGATCGCACCCAAATGATCACCGACATCTAAAAGAAATACTCCCAGACCTTCTACGTGATCAGGGGGCAACCGTACACAATCCAGATGAGGTTTACTGGTTTCATGGTACTCGCGTTCTAACCCCTGGCACTATCCGCGCTCTTGGCCTTCTGTCGCTCCACCAACGTATCGAACAGATTTGGAAAGATCTTTTCCTGCTAGCTCAGACTTGGGTCAGCATAGAAGAGTGGCAGAAGTTTCGCACACAGGTCGAGACAACTGACACACTTGAAAGCAGTGCTCGTCATCGACAGAGGATTGGCAACCCTGCTGATAGCGGCCCTCACGCGGTTCTTGTCCGCGATGCTATTGCAGACCATGAACGCTTTTGGGGAGTGGACTACCTTTCGGCACCGGAAACAATAGACGATCTGTGCGAGTCATTCCAAATACACTACCACCAAGACCTACTCAGTAAGTTCCAAAGAGAAAGCATTCCCTGCATTGTAAAGCTCTATGACAAGTGTCGCAGAGACGACCTTATAGGAGTGGCCCTCTCCTATCTATGGTGCACGTTTAACGAAGAACCTTGCGCCACATGTAACGCATGTCTTGAAGGCAACAGGAATTCAATTCCAACCAATGCAATTGTGGAGATACAGGAATTAACGCACAGAAGGTAGGCCATTTCCGACCGAGAACCGGGGTCAGGTCTTGCAATCCAACATTTACCGCGCGTGGCTGTCCGACTCCTTCCTTACGTGCCCCCACTTGCTTACTTCATTCGCCTCACATCGACACAATAGACCCGCCAGACCCAGTAACGTAAAATACTCCCGGAATTAAAATATTTCAGGAACCATTCAAGGCCATGCCAGACATCGGACAAGAAAAGGGGACAGGCTACTTTTCTACCGTCGTCCTTTAGGCACCATACCCTCCGGTCTATTTCCCCGCGCCACTTTATTTCATATAGGCTCTTCCACCTCGCCATAGACCAGCTCAGTCTGAACACGTAGAATGTCCCCGTTCTTTCCTCAAAACGGGAAAAGCTCACCATGCGAAGATGTATTTTTTGTGACGGTACCGCCTTAACTAAAGAGGACGTATGGCCACAATGGCTTATTAGACTCCTCAAAAGAAGTACAGATGAAATCGTTCCCATGCAGGCCAGGAGGAACAAAGACCCGTTGAGGAAGTGGTCTAAAATGGGTAATCGTGCGCTGGAGTTCAATGGGGTTTGCCAAACCTGCAACAATGGATGGATGAGCAAGCGCGAAAGCGAAACCGCGCCCATTCTGATTCCGATGATCACCAATCACCCAGCTACACTTGATTCCGTGCAGCAGCTACAAATCGCGCGATGGACAATGAAATGCGCGATGCTTTTTGAGTCAATGGATGGAGGGGGACGGTTCTATACTGACGAAGATCGGTCGAACTTTCGCGCAACATTAGCACCGCCAGGAGACTTTCTGGAGGTTTGGCTCGCTCATTATTCCGGCTCGGTCTTTAGAGCAGCCACTGATCACAAAGGTGTTGAAACTGTCGCGGCTAGCGGAACGCCCTATAGAGGTCACATAATGACCATGATATTCGGCAGCCTCGCCATTCAAGTACTTAACTTCAAATGCGTCACGGCGGATGATCCGACGCCCGGGATTAGAATAAAAGGTGACCGTGATTGGAGTAACTACATCGTGAGGGTGGACCCTGCCATTAAGGAGGTTCACTGGCCGCCGAAACTCAGTCTGGACGACGCTCACTATTCACTCCAGGAATTTTCTAAACGTTTTATTTCATCAAGAGCACTCGCTTCCTAAGAAACGACGAGTAACGTAGAATGGGTCAGGTCTTGCAATCCGACACCCCCAGCAGACGCCACGCCCTCCGGCACTGTTTCCCCGCGCGCGTCCTAACCTCCCCTCCTCTCTCCTCCTTCCCCCCAAATCGATGGATGCACCGAGCTGATTTCGCTATACTCTCACCGAATTATTCCAGCCAAATTGTTTTGAGCGAAGCGAGCAAGGCAAGATGAACCTCTGGTGATTTCGCTTGAGGTAATTACCTTCACCGACACAATGAAATTACCGGCACATTTCAGGAAGTTCGGACCATTGGCTCTGAGCCTATTTCTTCTTGGCGGCTGTGGAACGCTCAGCAACCGGTATGGCGCAGACCGAGTTGAGTCCTTCGACCTGACTGATGGGAAAAGCATGATTATCCTGTCCACCGGCGCAGCGGATCGGTACATTTCTTTCGCAACATTTCTGCGCCTCCTTCCTGAAGGCTCATCAGGTCTCTTTGAAACCGCGCTCTTAAGCGTTGACGCCTACACCATGAAAAGCGATTTTGACGATCATCACGGAAATTTGTATGTAGTCATGGTTGATCCTGGCAATTATTATTTATCACCTCACCGTGGTTTTCCAATCCTAGCTTTCGAGCCGCCAAAACTTTCACTCTGAATCTGTCGATCGCACCGGGAGAAATCGTGTACTTGGGAGGAAAGTACGGGGACATTCTGAGTTTCCCAATGCGTAGCCGTCACGGGAATTTTTCGCATCACCACTGAGGATTAAACTGGCAAACGGGCAACGTTCGTTTCCAGCTCTTGCACTCACCCCCCTCCTTTAGAGGCTCCATCAAATGGCATTTTCGAATTTCTTCCAACGCCTCGACAAACCAATACGTGCTCGATGCTTTCATTCCTGTGTTTCCCCTCACTTTGACGAAATAGGTCTGCCCCGCAACAAGATTTGGTACATGCTCGCTGTTTTCGTAGTGGCTCAGTGAAATGGTCACCTGCCCGGAAAGCGAAACAAATGAATACTACCCACCGTAGTCCAGCCGTGTGATGCGTGCGCCATTTACAGAAAACCCTTGGTAGGCATTAGATGAGTTAGTGCCATACGGGAAATAGACATACACGACGGATCGTTGCGGATCGACATTTTCCGCCGGCCTAAAGAGAGGGCCTGTGGCTTGACTGGGAACGCAGCCGAGCGAGCATGCCGTTGCTGCAGGATCCAGACTCCGGATTATGAGCAATAGTGAACAGACGATGAGGGAGGTGATTGATACTATAAACATGGCTGTTTGCAGCACCTCATGAGGTTAGGTTCATCACATTCTGGAGGGGAGGTCACACGTGAGCACAGTACTACTCGTTATTCTCATTCTGCAGCGCTCTCCTAAAACGCTTGCATGATGTGCCTGCGGTGCTACAGTTAGAATCCTGGACATATTTTACTGGGGAATCATATGTCGATTCGTACGGACCCTCTCGACTTGAACATCATCATTTCTGATCGAGAGCGTCGCAGCGGGACGCTCTCGATCGAGAACACCCAGCTGGGGATCATGCTGCTACATGCCCGGGGCTATGTCGTGCTCAAAGGCGCGGTACCTGAATCCCTGGTGACGGAGCTTCATGCACGCTTCAAGACCATGTACAAAGACAATGTGCAGCGACTTCATGCGGAGGGGCACCGCACTCGATACATCGGCGAAGGTGAAAATGGACACAGCGTGTTTTGGGAAAAGAATTCCCGCTTTCGGATTTTCCCAAAGCTCAGAGGCCCGTTTGCGAGCCCTCTCGTGGTCAGAAATTCGTTTGCGGAGTCTATTCTCGCGGAAACGTTGGGCGGAGACTATTATTGCAAATTTGTCTCGAGCGACACCTGTGCGAAAGGGGCGATTACGCAGGCGCCTCATCGCGATATCGACTTTTACGATGAGGACACTGTGCGCGGTTGTTATGTCAATATTGCACTCATGCATTGCGGACTTCATAACGGCCCGACCGAAGTATGGCCGGGCGGCAGTCACCTGTGGCGCAGCGAAAAGTTTTTCAAGTTCAACCTTCGCCCATTCGGTGAGGATACCACCAACCAGGCCTTGGAGGCGTTCGCAAGCCATCTTCCTTCCAAAAAGCTCACGCTCCAACCGGGCGATCTCCTGATCCGCGATCCTGGCATGTGGCACCGCGGGACTCCCAACCCGACCGATGAGCCACGCACAATGATGACCATTGGCTACTTTCGCAAGGATTACTACTTTGAATACGGCGATCCGTTTTTTAGTATCGATGAGGAGATCTACAAGGAGCTGGACTCCTCGGTGCAGGAGCTATTCGCGCCTTTTTTTAATAAGGGCGATTGGCGCTATTGGAAGCTGCGCCAGAATCGGGCCATGCGCCGCCTGACGGGGAATCGATATCTTGGAGCGCCCCTTCGCATCGGAATGCGCTGGTTGGCTGGGTGAAGGCCGAAACCTCTGAAGGGAAAAGAACGGGGTTGGGATGAGCTGCCCAAGCTTTTGTGAACACCAGGTTACGGCACTGCTCCGTCGCTCGAGCTCCAGCGGCATGAGACGGCCTAGACTCTGATGCAGCATCTGGCGACTGTGGAACTCTTCAATGAACGAAACGGTTTCCCGGTACGTGGCGGGATCGTTCACTCGATAGGCGTTAGCGTCGCGGGCGTCCGGCTGGGCTTTTTCCGCGTCTCAACGTCCTGATCAATCAGCTTCAAGACATTCAGTTGAGACTCTAACTCTTCAATACGCTTATCCCGCTCACGGAGTTGTCTGTGGAGAGACTGGCCGACGCTGGACTCACCGGCAGACGCATCGTTTCTGTGCACCGCCGCCACCGGGGCGGGGGGCACTGTGCCGCACGCGCTCAGGGCGATCGACAACAGCACGGCACCTCCCAGGCTGCCCCAGATTGTTCTGAATGCGCGATTCATCGTCTTAGGTTTCCCATTAGTCGCGACATCCCGCAAGGACATTCCTCTTCCTGACCGCACCCGTGAGGAAGACAACAGGGGGGCATTCTGAATGTCCCGGCGCGTGGCGGTCTAGCACCTTCCTCGCTGCCCCACCCTTCACCGCTCCCCCATCGCCTCAGGAAGCACGACGATAGGAGCCTGCCCCATGTTTTTTCTCCGATTCGAACCGAGATTCCCTCGGGTCACGAGCCAAGGATTTCTCGCACTGCAGCCGACACGGCCCCTATAAGAGGGTCATGCGCGCGCCCGCACAGGTTGGCAAAGAGCACCCGGACCTCTTGTTGCACACCGCCGAGTAACACAACCTCTCCTTTCGCCTCCGCCTCCCGGGCTGTCTCGGCATGCAACAGTCCTACGCCGACGCCCCCGGCGATCAGCGTTCGCGTCACATTCTCCTGATCGACGCTGACGAGCTTCTGCGGACGGAATCCGTTCCGCTCGAACAGACTCTCCGCCGCGCGCCCGCAGCATGTGTTCGACGCCGGGCAGATCCATGGCATGCGCGCCAGTTTCTGCCAGTCTGGGCGAACCACATCATCGATCCACCCCCGCGGGACGGCCAGGAAGACGCCGAACCGATCCACCTCGATGGTCTCCAGTTCTGCATCGGGATTGCCGTCATCGGTGTAGAAGCCCGCATCCAGCGTGCCACTGCGGATGGCGCGCACGATCTCGGCGGAGCGACCATACTCCAACGCCACTTCCATTTCGGGACATGTTTCGGAAAGCCTGGTCAACAGCTTTCCCAACACCTGCGCACTGGTACTGCGGTTCGACCCCAGACGGATCTTGCCGCTCACCCGGCCCTTGATACGCCGTGCCTCATCGATGAAGTCTCGCTGCATCACGATCATCTGCTCCGCCTTAGCCAGCAACTTCGCTCCGTTGCCTGACAGGCTCATGCCACGGGGCGTACGCTCGAACAATATCAGCCCGAGCTCATCCTCCATGGCTTTGATATGCGCGCTCACAGCTGGCTGACTGAGAAATAGGAGCTCCGAGGCACGCGTGATACTGCCTTCCCGTGCGACGGTCACAAACGTTCTCAGCTGGTAGATTTCCATCGCCCTGGCCTCCCCCTTGAAGACATCACTGTCGCTCTGGCACAGCCGCCCCTAGGCATACATGTGCATGACGTAACTCACTGGAAAGGCCGATAGATACAGCCCGACCCCAAAGACTGTGTGGGTGATCAAGCTTTTCAGTCTCGCGTGAGTTGGATTCGGCGTTTTGGCTGCCGCCATACCAAATCCCAAGGCCGGCTGCACAATGAAATACGGGATGGGCACGGTACCTATACCAACCAACAAGGCTGGTAATAGAGACGGACCTTCAAGCCAACTGCCGGATGTGAGAAGGACAAGCATAACAGCAAAGGTAATGCCGATCAGGTAGTGTGCGGTCCAGCCTATCGCGCATTCTACCGGCCTTTTCTGGGCAGCGGCAATGCTCGCGTGTTTGAAGGTGCCGGTCAGCATGTGGCTCAGCCAACGCCCAACCAAACAAAAATTGAGCGAGGAGATATTAAACGCACGTTGCAAAAAAAGGCTCCAGAGATCCATGATCAAGACCGCACCTATTCCGACTGCCACGGCACCACCAATGTAACTATTTTCGATACCCATCACACCACCTCCTTCTACGTGCTTACCTATGGCTATGGAGCGGCAACAACAGACACGTGTTCTGTACGTCATCTGTTGTCTTCGACCACAATAGACACCAACTTGCGAACCATCGGCGTAATCAGCGTCAGCGTCGGGAAGGCGATGACAAACGCGAGCGTCCAGGCTTTTAACCAGATGACGACGATTCCGTCGATCAGTCCCACGTTAAAAATCGAAATAATAGAAGACATAATGCTCGACATGAGCAGCGCCATAAAAAATGAAAAGACATACGCCGTATGTTTTTTGGGAATCATGGTAAAACCCTCCTTTGACAACTCGTGGCTCGCAGAGGAACCGTCCGGCGAATTCCGGACGCCCATCGATCTGACCCCGCCGCCATGGCGAGATCGTTATAGGCAACATACGGCCATTCCAGCGACTGGTCCAATTGAATATCCGGAGGACCGTCCTCAGCATTGCTGAGGACAATAAAACAAGGGGGAGGGAACCGGAGATATTCAGAATTTCCAGGCCTGTGGCGGTCCGGCACCTTCCTCGCCTATCCCACACATCGCGATAGATCAATCTAGTGCGAACACGGACACAGGAAAATGGAACAGGCTACGCTAGCGGCTTCCTCGGCCTCCCCCGCTTCCGCCTCGTCGATTCCAATCCCAGCGTCGCCGAATGCTCGCTTGCCAACTCTTTCCCCCGAGAAAGAAAAGGGGACAGCAACTGCCCCATTTTCTTTGCCTCGGCTTCACCGACCCGCTCCTCATGCTGGCCTGAGGGTGCCGTTCAGACTCCCTTCATGGCATGTGTACCGTGGGTGACCGCGGCTCCCGCACGCAAGGCCGCAGCGACAAGAACGGTCTCCGCCATCTCCCGCTCCGAACCGCCTAACTCTCGCGCCTTGCTCGAATGGAGTTCGATGCAATAAGGACATTGCGTCGTCAATGCGACCGCGAGTGCCATCAACTCCTTATACTTTCTTGAAATCGCTCCTTCAGCTAGAGCTGCCCTGTCGAATGCCACAAACGCAGCCATCGTTTCGGGCGCATGCACCCCCAGCATCCTAATCTTGTCGAGATTCTTCATATCGTACAGACCCGTTTCCCGTTGTAACTCCGTTGCTGTCGCATTTGTCATCGTCATTCTCCTTTGTGTGGACTCTTCAGGTTTTACGCACGCACGCCAATGACTTCCAGATATTCCCCCAGGACGGTCGTGCAATCCCTGCCTGCTCGGTTGTGAGAGGACCAGAGCGCTTCGAGTTCCTGGCGGAGCTGTTCTTGCCCCGCTCCGTCAAGAGATGCGAACGCCCGATTGGTTGGTCCGTAGTAGAGACGGAAGAGTTCCACCACTTCCGAGGGAGGAAAAGGGTAACTGAATATGTACTGACGCCGCACAAGACGGAGTTCGGACAGGCCCTTGCCGAGCCGTTCGCGAACCGTGGCTTCATCTCCCCACAGGACCGGCGAGGGCATGCCGGACGGCGCAATGAATTTCGAGACGGTCTTGAACATCTGACCGACAAACCCCTGCGGCGTCCAATTCCCCATGGCAATGGTTCCCCCGGGCACACAGACTCGCAGTAATTCCTTCGCCACCAAGTCCGGCCGCGAGGCAAACATCGCTCCGATCAAACTCGCCACCACGTCGAAGCTCGCCTCCTCGAAAGGCAACGCCTCTGCATCCGCTTCCTCGAAGCGGGCTCGCAAACCCTCTGCTTGCGCGCGCGCCCGTGCCCGTTCCACCCAATTGCTCGCAATATCCACACCGGTCACCTCCAGGCCATCCTTTGCGGCGATCAGCGCGAACTGCCCGGAGCCGCAGCCCACATCCAGCAACCGGCATCCGGGCGCGACCTGCAGGCGCTCGTAGAACTCTCGCGCACCGCTTTCCATGTACCGCGAGAATCGGTCGTAGTCGCCGGCCATCCAGATGGTCTTCAGTCGAGTCTTCAGATTCTCCACGTCGGGTGATACCGCGCTGATAGCCATGAGGTTCCTCCTTTGTGAGTGCTCTGATTTCTGATCGGTTCAGCACGCCGCTGAACCACATGGCGCACTGTAGTACGTGGCGGCGGAAATACTTTTATCCGGGAGTCTGGTTCTCTTAGCCGGAGCGTGCTAGTCTGCGCGTCTCTTGATCAGGCGTCCGGCTTCTTTTGCCGGCACGCTGTCGCTCCAGTGGGTGACCCGCATGGATGTCTTGTCGGAAGTGCTCAAGGCCGTCAAGCTCGACGGTGCCGTCTTCTACAACGGCGAGTTCTCCGCACCCTGGTGTGCGCACGAACCCGACTCACCGACGATGGCGTCGTACCTTTCTGTCGGCGCCAAACACGTGATTATTTTTCACCTCATCACCAAGGGTCGTGCCTACGCCCGGATAGATGGAGTCGAACGGCCGGTTTCGCTCACGGCCGGGGACATCGTGATCTTTCCCCGCGGCGATGCGCACATCATGGGCAACGGGTCGCCCGTTGCGCCGATGGATAACGCCGGCGAATTACAACGTGTGCTGTCGGAGGGAGTAACGGTCTCGCGCTGTGGGGGCGGCGGCGCGCTCACGAAAATCATCTGCGGCTATATGACCTGCGACCTGCACCTCAGCCACGTCTTCCTGAGCGGACTGCCGCCCATTCTGAAGGTCAACATCCGCAACGACGAGTCAGGCCAATGGCTGGAACAGTCAATGCGTCATTCGATCGATCGAACGGATGCCGGCAAACCCGGGGTTGAGGCTGTCCGTGCCAAGTTATCGGAAGTGTTGTTTATCGAAACGCTGCGGCGCTACATCGACCGGCTCCCGCCGAAGCAGACCGGATGGCTGGCCGGTGTCCGCGACCCTGACGTCGGAAAGGCCCTGGCGCTGCTGCATCGCCGGCCCGCCCACCCCTGGACGATCGCCGCTCTCGCGAACGAGGTCGGCACGTCGCGCTCCGTCCTGGCCGAACGATTCCGGCGGTATCTCTCGGAAACCCCCATCGCCTACCTGACCCGCTGGCGGCTCCAACTCGGCGCGCAGAAGCTTACCTCCACGAGCAATAGCGTGGCAGAAATCGCGGCCGAGGTTGGCTATGAGTCGGAGCCCGCCTTTAACCGCGCCTTCAAACGGGAGTTCGATCTACCGCCGGCCCGATTCCGCAGCCAATCGAAGAATCGAAAATCTGACAGGCTATTTTTCTAGCGGCTTCCTCGGCCTCCCACGCCTCCGCATCGTCGATTCCAATCCTAGCGTCGCGGCAATCTTCGCTTGCCACTCCTCTCCTCCTTCTCCACTGCGGTGCGTGAGCACCGCGCTCTCTGAAGAGAAGCTTACCCTCCGTGATTGACATCGCGCTGACGACAGGATAAATGAGGAACATGGACTGGGATGAGAAGTATCAAAAAGGCGAGGCGTTCTGGGATAAAGGCGCTCCAGCACCGGCGATGAAACAGTATCTGGAGCGTCATGCCGTGCGTGGGCGAACGCTGGTGCCTGGCTGCGGACGCGGACATGAGGTGGCGCTGGCGGTGGAGTACGGACTGGATGCGACGGGGCTGGACATCGCGCCGACGGGGGTGGCGGAGGCCCGCGCGAAGTATCCCCATCTATCGGAACGCTTCGTGACGGGAGATTTCTTTGACCCGCCGAACGCAATGTGCGATGCCTATGATGTCGTGCTGGAACATACCTGCATGAGCGGGCTGCCCCCGACGTTGCGTGCTGACTACCGGCGTGGCATCGACCTCACGCTACGGCGCGGAGGCTTGCTGATCGGGGTCTGGTTCATCGATCCGGCGCTCGGTCCGGGTGAGAACGGGCCGCCCTTCCCGTTCAACGTGGCGGATCTAACGGCGCTCTTTGCAGAGGGTTACGACATCGTCGAGGATTATGTGCCGGATGTGGCTTTTCCCGGTCGCGAGGGCCGGGAGCGGGTTCGCGTGCTGCGCCGCGTGACAGGGAGCTGAGGCCTCTAGGCTCTCTGGTTCATCTCGTCTATCTGGTCTTTCGAACGAGACCAGCCAGCCCCGCCGATTCCAGCTGGCTCTTGCTATCAGCCATCACCCATCCTCCCTGCGGCGAAGGTACAGACCCGCTAAGCGAAAACATATAGACCTCCCCGTCTCACCGCCCTCTCTTCGTCCGATTGCTTTGCTGCACGATTCCACACCCGAAGAGCGCTGCAGGAGATGGAATTCGGGTATTTGCCTACTCCTCGGCAGAGGACTATGCTATTACCTGAGGCTGGGTCCAACTTAAAAAATGAGGTACCGCTATGAGTAAGTTGCTCTGTACCGCAACCCTGATCCTCGTCGCAAGCTCACTCGTTCCTCGTATCTCGAACGCGTCAGACCTGCCCGGCATCCCGCCAGAGACCGTGGCTGACTACATCCACGCGATTATTGAAGCCGACCGAACCTTCTACACGATTCATGTCGTCGAGCGGCTGCAGAAGAGCGGGGGCACCACCGCAGCTGAGAACTGGCGCACGAGGAAGAATGTGCTGCCGCTACCCGCGCAGTTTCTCATGGAGTCCAGCGATCTGGCGATGAAGACCGGATTGAAGGTCCGCTACCGTCTGATCAGCCTCTGGCCTATTAATCCCAACAACGGGCCGTACAACGAAACTGAAAAGGATGGACTGGAAGCCGTACGCCAGCATCCCGAACGATCAGCGACGAACACCGTGACGGATGGCGATCAGACCTATTTTCAAGCTATCTATGCCGATCGCGCCGTCAGCCAGGCCTGCATCGGCTGCCACAACGCGCATCCCAAGAGCCCGAAGAAAACCTTCAAGATGAACGAGGTCATGGGCGGATTGGTGATCGAGATTCCACTGGTCCGATAGCGGACCAGACGCCGAGTCAGCAACTGTCTTAAAAATCACGTCAGCTGCCTACGGATCTGAAAGGTGTCAGAAACCATTTCCCGGCGCGTTGCGGGGAGCTGATTCGGCTGGTCTCTCCGGTTCATCTCGTCTGTCCGGTCTATCTCATCGGTGTGGTTCGATGAATGAGCGAAACCAGCCAGCCCCGCCGCTCCCCGCTTGCGCTGGCCATCCGCTATCAGCCATCCGCCATTCTCGCTTCTCTGCCCCTCCTTCACACAACGAGGGACCAGACCGACTCCGCCGGCGTCACGGCATGGGGAGCTTCACACTGATGGCACCGCCTAAGTCCCCTTCTTGCGCGCCCTCCCGCGGATAGCCAGTCACATCTCGCTCGCCTTTTGGCGTGCCATGGCATATCAAACAATCTTTTCCATAGAACAGCGGCAACAGCACCCGCACCGCCTTTCCATCCTCCGCCATGGCACTCACGACCTGCTCACCCTCCCGCGGGAAGGATGGCTCATTCATCTTTTTCATCTCGGCGGATTCAAACGCGTCGGGCTTATTCTTTGGATTGCGGACCAGGCTGTCAGGCGCCGTCTGTTTCATGTACACACCGGACCACGATTGGAATCGTGTCCCCGTTTCCGTGCCGAACGTGGCAGGGATGAGCCCCTTGTATTTGATCCCCGGCATATTGATCACCGTCTGGTAACTCGCCACCGTCTTCTTGCTCTCCTCCAAGAGCCTCGCCAGCAGGGGCTTCGCCATCTCCGGCACCGTGGCGGCGGATAGATTCGCCAGATCATGCCCCGTCCGGTCCTTAAATGCCGCGAGAGTCTGCTGCGCAAACACCTCGGACGTGAACCCCTTGTTTCCCTTGGTCGGATCATTGAGCAAGAGCTGATTATGTCCAATCACCACCCGTCCGACGTCGAGCAATAGCGCAAGCAGCCGTCCCGTTTCTCGAACCGTCGATTCATTCTCCGCAACAGCCGGCGTTATCGCCGCGCATAACATCGCCATGCAGGCCACAGATACAACCCGAACCACCCAACGCGTACACATGAATCCTTCTCCTCTTTGTCTGTTATGCCCCCACAGGCAGGCATCTCTTCCCTGTCCCTTGCGCCAGAAGACTAGAGCCCCAGACCAGGACCTGTCAAACAAGCACCCAGATCAGACCTTGCAATCACACGTATCGCGGCGCGCGGCGCGCGGCGCACCTACCAGGTTCGTCGCTCGTCTCTGGCAATTCGTCCCTACTGTAGGTCTGATCAAATGCGAGAGACGTATCATAAGAGAGGGTCTTTCTTTCTCGCCATTTACCACGCACTTATCTTCATAACGACTGATTCCCTCGGTTGCATAACCCCTATGTGATAGGGTCACGTACCACGGGATGACTCTATGACCACTTCTTTCCGCTGGATGCGCATTCTCTTCCTCTTGTCGATCACCGCACTGCCTATCAATGGGTTAGTAGATTCCCACGCCGAGGTTCCAGCTATTCGAAATCTTGATTTAAATCACGTTCGGCTCGTGATGGAGGCTGCACCGGAATTCAAAGCGAGGCTCTATGATCGAACCATGGATCTCTTTGCGAAAGCCGGCCTTCCCCTGCCTCACCCGGATCAGCCGCACTCACCACCCACTGCCATGCTAAAACTCACGCTGAACCCCACACCGCTGGGAGATACGTGTCCGGGCAACGTCCTCTACGAGCCTTCCTTGGCCCTCATCGAACCGGTCATCGTCCCAAGAAACTCGGAAGTCATACATGACATCACCTGGTCGATTGGCGCAGCCGTTCAAGCAAGGGCACCGGTTAGCATCGAAGAGCTTGAGTCGGACTTGGATGGGTTTGTCCACCGTTTCATCACGAACTACAAACTCGGGAACCCTGAATGGCAATCAGAGGATACGCGTCACGGCCGGATGACCTCGGCGAGTCCTCTTGCTGATCAAAAGCCGGTAAACCCTGTCGCGTCAGCGATACCCGTCGCAAGCATAGGCGTCAGCTTAAGAGGTCTAGATATCAATACATTGCACGTTTCTGTGTTGGCAGGCCGGGCAAGTACAACACTTGCGGCCCGAGCGCTTCAGCAACTGACTGACGCGGGGCTCCCCGTCTCTCTCAACCCACACACCAACGACGCCACGACACTGTCGCTTGAATTGATCCAACGACCCGTCGAAGGCCAATGCCCTGGCAAAGTTTTGTATGAATCGGGGCTCTTCCTCGTCGAAAAAGTCCGAATCGAACGAAACCCGCAGATACTCATATGGAGCGACACCTGGATCCGGGAGACGCTGCAGGTCGTATCATCGTTATCCTTACGGCAGCTGGAGTTGGACCAGGAAGCCCTACTGAAGCAATTCATCCATTTATTTCAAACAAGATGACACGATTCACGAAACCGTTTCGCACGACTGCTTCAGCCACCGGTCAAACCAGCCCTGGTCCTGCTCGTTCGAATCGATCTTGCCAAGAATCTCCATCCAATACCCAAGGAGCTGAGGGCAACGAATCTGCCACCAATCCTGGGCGCTCTCGAGTCCAACGACAAGCGAAAGAATCTCTTCATACTCCGCCCCAGGCTCCGGCGCGGGACTTCGGTAAATAGTTACACGGTGCTGTAGGACCCGAGCCGCAGGCTCGAGATGATCAACCGAGCGTCTTATTTCTGAGCGCTGTTGGTAGGTCTACGGATGGCTACAGCCAACTCCCCACCCTATGCTTCCTAAGAGTGCAAACATGCCGACGATGGAACGTCCTGATGGTGTATGCCGAACAACCTGTTCTCTGACAGTCATCTTCACGCCTCCAGACCTGATCATATTTGAAGTCGCCGGGAGAAGGGGAAATGTATCGGCTGCCTTTCTAACGGCTTCCATAGAGAAAAGGAAGGATCATAACTTGACCTTGCACAAGGATCGGCTGGCGCGATCAGCCGAACGACCATTTCCAGGCATGTGACCGGCGGACTGCTTCTCGCTAACTCCCCCTCACGACACTCCGCTGTGCCTTGAGCCCTTCACAAGAACGGCGTAGACTCCTTTGCTGTCATGATCATGATGGCGCAGGTGCGCGCCTTGCCCTCATGTCCCACAAAGAGGAAATACACATGAACCAGTTGTTCACGTCATTCATGGCCCTCGTGATCGTTGCAATGCTGACAGTCCCTCCCATGGCTCTCTCCCAGAGCTTTCCGCCGGTGGTGACACAAAAGATTCAGGCTGCACAGAAGCAGGTCAAGACAATCGGTATGGAGGAGTATCGGAAGATCGTTGAGCGTCCTGGCGATGCCCTGATCGTTGATGTGCGTGAGCCCCATGAGTATGCCGCGGGCCATATACCGGGCGCGATCAACGTTCCCCGTGGTGTCCTCGAATTCCAAATCTGGAAACATGTAGGCTTTCCGACTAACACGGAAATGGGCAAGACCCTGTACCTGCAATGTCAAAGCGGCAACCGTGCCTCGCTCGCGGCACAATCTCTTGCGGAGCTGGGCTTCACACAGACTACCGCCGTGGTCATGAACCTCGAAGAATGGCAAAAGGCAGGCAATCCTTTCGCGAAGTAAACACAACGGAACGGAGGAAACGAGGGATCTTGCGATCGAACATTTCTCGGCGCGTGGCGGAAAGCTGAGGCCTCTCGTCTGTCCGGTTCATCTCACCTCTCTGGCTTTTCTGGTTTATGTGGCTCGACGAACAAACGAGACTGCCAGCCCCACGCACCACGTAGTTCGCCGCCACGCCCCTTCTTACCCAATAGATCGGACCAGCTTAAACACGTACAATCTCTGTGCCCCCATTCATCTATATTACGGTCGACGAAGAATGAGTTTCAGAAACCGACGTACGCCACCCATCCGCTATCTCCTGCCTCTCCTCGTCATCTTGGGAATCACGCTTGCCCTATCACCCCTCTCACTGATCCGCGATCGCACACCCGCTTCGATAGCTCCCATCCCACAGACCGACGCCTGGTGGATAACCCAACATGAGCATGCACTCGCACGCATCCGTCAGGCTAACATCGACCTTGTCATGATCGGAGACTCCATTACCCAGGGATGGGGCAATGAGGGACGCCGCGTTTGGAACACCTATTATGGGCATCGCCGTGCCGTGAACTTGGGATTTAATGGTGATCGCACCGAGCATGTGTTGTGGCGGCTCGACCATGGCGAGATCGATGGGATTAGCCCCAAGCTGGTGGTCGTGATGATCGGGACCAACAACACCGGCGCGCATCATGATCCTCCAGAGGAGACCGCCGCTGGCATCCATGCGATTCTCACAACCCTGCGCACCCGCCTTCCAGCAGCCAAGATTCTCTTGCTCGGCTTGTTTCCGCGTACGGCCTCAGCCGATGACCCGATCCGTCTCATCAATGGGGCGGTCAATGACCACCTCCGCACCTACGCCGACAACCAGCATATATTTTTCATGGACCTCAGCCTGCACTTCCTCGACGTCAGAGGACACCTTTCTCAAGACCTCATGCCGGATTTCGTGCACCCAAATGAGCATGGGTACCAGATGTGGGCTGACGGAATGGAGGATATGATCAAGCGACTACTGGGCGAGTGATCGTGATAGACCGATCAGAAAAGACGCGGGGCTAGGCCTTACACCCCACCATGATGCGGCGCATGGTGGGAGCCGGCTCAGCTGAGTTCCGTCGCCTGTTTTCTTCGACGACACAAATGCGCATGAATACGGCTGCTTGACGCGCGGTCTTTTCGCTCGTAGCATGAATCCAGGCGTTTCAACCATGCCGACTGTCTCATCCCTCGCGCTTCCTGGCCCTTCCTTACGCGATCGATTCTCCAGTCTCCGCCGTTCCACCGCCGATATCGCTATGCGCATGGCTCTGCCAACGCGCACAGCGGAACAAGGAGCAATCCAGATGGCAGGACAAAAGCCCATTACCGACCGTATTTTCGAATGCCTGCAAGGCGCTGAGGAATGCGAGTTCGAGGCCCTCGTGGCTCGCTACCCGCAGTTCACCTGGAATGAGCTCTTTCAAGAGGTGTCTCGCTTGAATCGAACCGGGCAGGTGATCATTACAAGGAATGTGGGAATCTTTACCCTGAGGCAGGCTCCAGTGATGAAATAAACACCGGCCAGGAAACATAACCAGCCCCCTTCTGCAACGGGAGACGGAGAACTGGTTCGCCTAAGCTATATGGACCAGACCAATCTGAGCCAGTACAATGCTCCCAGGTCTTGTTTCTTTTGCGTATTCTTCCCACGATGATACTGCCACGCCCGATAGATCAGCTCGCAGGCTGTTGCTGGCTACCTCGCTTCGCCGCAAAAGTCCGTGCATCCCGTTCCAAGCAGTTGCCATTTGTGTACCGCCTGGCCTTGGGACATTCGCTCGGCATCGATGGAAGTTTCCTGCGCCAGTTCAAGATTTCTCACCGACAGTTTATCCACGCAATCGAGCAGGCACCCGGCAACGAGGCCTTGGCTCAATGGTTTCTGACTTTGCCGGCGGTGACTGACATCTCGATCAAGAGCTGGAACCGTCATGCTCCCCTACTAGGATCGAAAGGCCACCAAGGATATCTCATTCGCCATCTGATCAAATGGGTGTTGTACCCAAAGTCGGTGACACATCCTGTGGGGAGCCTGTTCGAAGCCATAGAGCAGGATGAACGACCATGAAGACAGGAACGATACCTGCTTCACTTCGCAGCCGGTGGCAAGCATTCGTCCAACACTTCCTGTAGAATCTCTCCGTAACAAGTATCTATCCTACCGGAGCTTGCATGACACGGGGCAACCAGTCTCATCAGGACCAGAGCTATCGAGAGCAGGCGCTCAAACTGTTTCCCTGGATCTGTGCGCATTGCGGCCGCGAATTCGACGGCAAAAAACTCCACCAGCTCACGGTCCATCACAAAGACCATAACCACGACAACAATCCGCCGGATGGGAGCAACTGGGAATTGCTCTGTCTCTACTGCCACGACAATGAGCACCAGCGGTATCGCGTGACTGAGACAGCTGAAGCCGCGCCCACGAGCCATGAGCAGGATCGGCCTGAGACCTTCACGCCCTTCTCCAACCTCAAGGACTTGCTCAAACACAAATCATAGTGGCACCAATAGGCGGGAGTGAAAAGACAGTTCGACATGAGTGCGAGGGATACCCGATAGGGTTCCCCCGCAACTCCAGACCTCACTTCTTCTCGACGATATCGCTCTTCATCGGGCCGAGCACACTCAGGAGTTCATCCTTCTCTGTCTTGCCGACCTTGTGGTGATCCAACGCGACCACTAGGTCTTCGACCAGCGCGCCAAATGCCGCGTCATGCACCCCCATCCCGGCGTGCGTCTGCTTCATCGTCCGCCCGGTGTACTTGCAGGGCCCACCGCTTGCCTCGCAAATCTGGTTGACGAGATGCATCTTCAGTTTCGTAAGATCCGTACTCCCGAAAAATCCATTGATGCGCGCATCGCCTCCGACATTGCCAACGAACGTCTCCACCACTGCGGTGATTGCGCCCTTACCGCCCAACCGGTCATACAACGACTTTCCCTTGGCTCCATCGGCCGCCTGCACCGATCCAGCCATCAGCACCAGACTCATGATCATCAGGCTCGCCACATTCCGCTGCTTCATCACCGTCCTCCTTATATTGATAATAAATAGGGCTTAGCGCCCCTCCCCACTTCCCAGAAACCTCTCCCATCGACGCGTCTGTTCGATCTCAGCCCCTGGTATAAATTCCGGACAATCGAGCCGCAACTGGCCTTCACCGATCGCCTTGTTCATCAACCCGCAATGATGAGGTTTCGCGGCATCAATGTGGATATGGGGCTGAAAATAGGTGCAGCCGGCGCACATCCGCACGACTGAGATCGCCCCCTGTTCTTGTAGCGAGTGAATCACCTTGGTGAGCCCCCGTAACAACACCGCTTGCTCGTCAGACGTGAGACTCTTCACGCCGGCTTGAACAACCTGTGTCCAACCCGTGACGCGCTGGGCTTCTCGTCTGCCGGCTGCCGTGAGCGTGATGACGAGTGCCCGCTGATCTTCCGCCGATCGGGCTTTGTGAACGAACTTCTTCTCAACGAGGGTCATGACCGCTTCGCTGGCCGTAGCCGCCGTCAAACACAACTCTGTCGCGACGTCATTCAGCCGAACGGGTTGGGCCCCGCGATCAGCCAGAAACCCAAGGATTTGCCCTTGCGTCGGCGTGAGCTTTCGCGCCGTACCGCCTTCCCAGGCTTGGCTTCGTAAGGCCGTCGCGATCTTGGTCAGTCCGACTGTAATATGATCGACGGTCGACTTCTCCCCCTGCAGGGGTAGCTGCTTGCCCATCTCTCGCCCCCTCTCCTATGCCGATAACGGCACGATGAATCCCCCCAACTGTCGATACGCTCGCTGCTGATGCTCCGTGAACATGGCCAGCGGCTCCTGGTGACACAACCGGCATTCCTCCGCCGTCACGGAGACTGCCGCATGCCCCTGCGCCTGCACATACTCACTGGCCAACCTAAGCGCAGTTATTTGATCGCTGGTCATGACATCAAAATGCAGGGTCTTTCCCGGCACCTCCACCCACACATCGAACACCTTCACCGTCTCCATCCCGGCCTCCCTCTGACATCGTGAATTATTTATTATTCAGGAGTCCACATCTTATAGATAGGAACACTTCCTGTCAAGCGCCACCTTCGCAGCAACGGAGAACGCTCGACACCCTACCGGCCGGGACGGCGCATCTCCTATTGCGAGATGCGTACGTCTTCTGCTTTGATGTAGACTGACGATTCTGAGACGGAGACTCCCCGTCCCTATTACCAAGGCAATCTCCGACGAACCTCTTGACGGGACTCCCCCTACCACCAATACTTGGAGCATACATGCCACATGTCTTGATCATTCATGAAGTCGAAGCCTATCCGGCATGGAAAGCCGTATTCGACCAAGCCGCAGACATCAGAAAACTCGCAGGGGAGATCAGCTATCAATTACTTCGCTACGACAACGAGACCAACCGCATCGTCCACTTCTCAGCCTGGTCTTCGCTGGACAATGCCCGTCGTTTCTTCGAGTCCCCGGAGCTCATTGCGATCAGAAAACAGGCCGGCGTGAAAGCGCCAGAGTTCATCTATCTGCACGAGATAGAACGCGGCCTGCTCTAGCCTTCAGATGGCACGCCCATTTCCCACCTTGACTCAGGCTTGCTAGCCGAATATTTTCACGCTGACAGGTCGCACAGAAGCGAGACGGTTCGGCCTCTCGAACACAGACAATCTTTACAATTACCAAGGAGGTGCGCGTGATGAGGTTCGTAAAAGTGCAGGATGAAGAACGGAGCGGTGAAGTGGCGATCAATCTTGATCTTGTCCGAGAGGCTCACTTTGGAGGGGGATTACTACACCTCTACTTCGAGCGCAGTCCTACAACACAGGATGACATGACATTTACCGGTGAGAACGCCCAGAAAATCTGGGCTGCGATGGGATAACACGGATTGGGACTGAACTGGGATGGAGGCAACGATCGACGAAAACCCCGCGCGGGGTTTCTGTGTGAGCTTATACCTCGACCTCAACCGTCGGATGGACGCGCCCCCGACGCCGCACCTCATCACAGGCGCGATGAACCATGCGGAAGTCCGGCGTATTGCGAGAGGCTCTTGCTAGAGGGCGTGCAAGATGGAAGGATCTACGGGACGAGTGCAGTCACGTTTCGAGGAACCTACACGTCAGCCAACCTCGATCGTCAGATTGTGTAAGTGCTCCATGCCAAAGCACATCAGCGTGCAATAAATCTTGTAGCTCTGTGCCCCCTTGTCTCCGGCAATGAAATCAAGGATTGCCTGTCTATTCTTGAGACTGAGCTCCTTCGTTTCCGCAACGATTTCCTTGCCATTATGCAGGGCAAATGCATGCACAAATCCACGCTGTTCCTCAGCGGCGCGCATGAGATCGCGCAAGACTTCAGAGGTCTTCTCGTCAAAAATAAATGTTACGCGCACGGATTCGCCCTTCTTCACATGGAAAGGCACGTCAATGAGACGTCCATTAGAGTCACTGAAACCGTCTTTATTGACCTTGATCTTGAACTCAACATCGGGATTTCCCGCCCCCGCATCAAGCGCGCAGACAACTGAAATAAATACCGCGATACACAGAACTAACGCTCGCTTCACAATCTGATCCTCCGTTACACATTCAACACAACACAGCCGCGAGATACGCAACACCCCCGTCGCCGACTCTCTCCCCTCACTTCATTTCTCTCGAAGTTGACGTCCACTGGCTCCTGGTGCAGAGGACAGAACGGCTCGGCTATAACGAAATCATTCACGGCAACCTAATATCTTACCTACCCTCATATGTGGCTGATGAAGATTGGAAGCGAGAGACTCGTTTTTCACCTTAGCAGGACGAAGCTTTTCTCACAAACGTTTTTGACGCGGTGGGCCCGAGGCGTTCTATGCGCGGAATCTCACAGACGATATGTGTGCATCCATTGTTGATGGCTCAGACTTGGCGGTCGATCTACCCCGGTGACATGAGCCCTCGATAGGGGGCTCAACAAGCAGGCATTCATACTGTCCCATCGGCAATGCCGCAAGAATGCGCGGCACAGGTCACTGGGAGTGGTGGCGAGCCACTCCCAGCCGTCATCCTAATTCATCAGCTCACTTGTTATACTGCGACGCGATCCGGTCGACACCACTCCGTAATGTTTTTCTCCAATCCGTCTCAAGCTCAGGCGTCATCTTCGCATCGCATGCCTTAACGGCCTTTACCAGAGAATTGATCCAGTAGTCATAGAGGTTGGGATCGATATTCATCTTCTTCTTGCTGTGACTCTCGGCGATGCGATCAATGCCCGTTTTCCCCACACCATTCCCGCCCAGATCCATGAACATCATCGAGACGCCCTGGCGCAAGAGCGACTTCTGTTTAGCCATATCCGTCTTGGCAAACATCGGCGCGATCGTGGGATGACTCGCCAGAAAGTTCTCATAGAAGAGATCAAAAAACTTGGGATTGACGCAACAGCGGCTATAACTTTCTTTCACTTCAGCGAGGGCCATCGTAACTCCTTGCTAGAGAACGGCATGATCTCCAGCTGTGCTCAACAAGGACGAAACCATAGACATTGGGAAGCACGAGCCAATGCCTACGGCTGGACCGGCCATCCGTACAATCTCTTTCGGTCCAGTCAGGCAAGACTTAACCGTCTAAGAGATTGGACAGTGCTGCCAAAATTTGACCCGAACAACGGAATGGATTGATACCGGCAGAAACGATGACGCGCGGGCGGGAAATGTTCTTTGGATCGTAAAATTCGAGCCAGTCAATTCATGCGATATCGACAGCAATAATGTGCCGCCAGTCATGATGTTCACTTTCGCCAAACGGAGCCACACCTTAGCGAACTCCGAGGCGCCAGAGGGACGTGAGTTCCGCCGCACGAGCGGCATGGAGCGGGTCCGTTTGGTCGGAGACACGGGGGTGATTCGGCCTGGCATCGATCTTACCGATCACCCTGAGCCCCGCGCTCTCAAAAACCGCGAGTAACTCTACCCGCGTCCTCAGTTCCAGATGCTCGGCAAGATCCGAGAGCAAGAGCCAGCCTTCCCCTCCCGGCTCCAGATGCGACGCTAGACCATTGAGGAATCCGTGCAGCATGCGGCTTTCGAAATCATAGATCGCCTGTTCGATGGGAGAGCTAGGCCGTGCCGGAACCCAAGGAGGATTACACAGGATGAGCTGAGCCCGGCCCTCCGGAAAGAGATCAGCCTGCACCACCTCCACTCGGTCAGTACAACCCAGTCGCGCAAGATTCTCACGCGCACAAATCAGGGCGCGAGAATCTTGATCGGTCGCGACAATATGCGGCAGGCCACGTCGGGCCAGCACCGCAGCCAACACACCCGTCCCTGTCCCGATATCAAACGCCCGCGTACAGGGTGGCAAGGGCGCCTCGGCGACCAGGCCCACATACTCGCCGCGAGTCGGCGAGAACACGCCATAGTGGGGGTGGATGCGGTCACCGAGTGCAGGAATCTCTATGCCTTTCTTCCGCCACTCATGCGCACCAATCAACCCGAGCAACTCGCGCAGAGACACCAAGGTCAGTCCTTCACTTGGGCCGTACGCTTCAGTGCAAGCTAAGACCAGGTCTGGAGCACGACGCAGGCGAATCTCGTAACCCTCGTCGAGCGCCACCAGCAACATGCCCAATGTACGGGCGCGCTGAGACTGAGCCTGCCGATGTAAATGGAAGCCTTCAGCCGGCGACGAGCCAGGCTTGGGGGGATTGCGGTCGACTCGACGCGCCATCGCATTCAGCAACTGTCGTGCATTCTGGAAGTCGCCCCTCCAGAGCAGCGCGGTCCCCTCGCAGGCCAGCCGATAGGCGGCGTCGGCGGTCATGCTGTCGTTGGCGGTGACCACGCGTGCAGGAGGTGGGGATCCCCATTCCGATCGCCAGCGCGCAGAGCAAGTCTGGCCGGCCTCGATCCAGCTCACCAACGGTGGCCCGGTCATGCCCGCACCTTACAGGCACGTATTGTATGTAGGCGGACAATCTCTGCGTTCATGTTGCATCTATGGAGGAAACCCCAGGACCACCGGGCAGGTAGGTCGTTGTTCTGGCATGTGCCCTGGTGGCAGACAGGTCAGTCAATCACATCTGAGGAGTGGCACACAGAGACTCTCGTCCACGCGCTGTCGACGAATCCCTACTGCTCATAATTCTCGACGACTTGCGGCGGACGCACCTCTGCTTCGTCCGGATCAAGCCCGACGTCGCGCAGGGCACGCCGCTGGCGCAAGAGGTCCCAGCATTGATCCAACTCCACCTGGACGTTCGCGAGGCGCTTCCGATCGGCTTTGGGGAGTGCCCCTTGCTCGTATAGCCGATGCTCCTCTGCGACAAGGTGCTGAATATGATTAAGGACCGGCTGATCTTCAACGTGATTCTCCACGAGAGCCTCCTCCCATGCGGATGTGATGGAACGGTCGGCTATGATGGTACGCCTCCCTGAAACTGTGGTCAATCGATGCATTGGCCAACGTGATGGTCTCGCGTAGGGTAACTGCTCATGCTGTTCCCCTCTGCTATCAGCCATACGCCACTCGCGCGCATTCTTCATCCTCAGCAATACTCAAGAACAGGACAGAATAGACCGATACCTTCTTATAGAGACACCTACCTATGGAGCAACCATGCTGACAGCAATCGGCGACGTCATGCGACGCGTGTATGAGCGGGGCTGGATTACGACGAGAGACGGAAATATTAGTATGCGGAAGCGTGAAGGGAAGTATCTCTACATTACCCCCTCGGGATGGCGGAAGACCATTGTGCATCCGGAGCATGTCGTGCGGATTGCAATCGTGCCCGATCCGCTGACGGGCACACTGATTCCCAAGGTCCAAGAAGGGCAGCAACCATCCGGTGAACTCTGGATGCACTGGAACTTACAACGCGACACGAAAAACACTCGGACCGTTGTGCATGTCCATGCCACGCACATCGTGGCGGCCATCTATGCCGGCTGCGACCTACAGGCGATCAGCGCCGAGTTCCCTGAAATCTCGCGCTACACCAGAGTAGGGCCAACGGTGCCTGCCTTGCCGGCCCTGTCGCGTGAATTGGCAGACGTGACGGCTGAATGCTTCGACATCGGGAAGGACGGGGCTCTGGCGTTCGATATCGTGGGACAAGCCAACCATGGCGTCTGTGCGGTGGCGACTGATCCCTGGGCCGCCTACGAACATATCGAGCGTCTCGATCACATTTGCGAAATTGTGCTCAAGAGCGGTGTGCACCGCACAATGCGTGCGAATACATCAGTTGCAGCCTAAGGAGCCTACCTCTTAATTCGTCGTTCTTTTCTCGTCCGAGGAAAAGACCCTGTAGCGCATAGCTTCTGGCCGATACCATCGCCATGGGAAACGAATTGAACTGTCGTTGTCCCTGCTACAGGCCATGCGCTCTTCGCCCCACCCTCCCACGATAGACCCTTCAGACTTCACGAACAACGCCGCCCGCTCTTGCCCTACGCGATCAGGCATCAGCTCATCTCGTCATACTGGCCAGGAGGGCTGGACCAGACCGCCTCTGAAACAGTAGAATGCACGATCCGCTTTTCCTTCCCCCCTAGCCTTACAGGCTCGTTGGAAACGGTACGACTCGAACAGCATCGCCCTTAACGTGAAGGAATTATCATGAGTGTGAAATGCGGAATCGTCGGACTACCCAACGTGGGCAAGTCGACCCTATTCAATGCGCTGACTAAGTCGGGAATCGCAGCAGAGAACTACCCCTTCTGCACCATCGAGCCGAACGTCGGCATTGTGGAAGTGCCGGATGCGCGGATGCAGGCGCTCGCCGACATCGTCACCCCCCAGAGAATGCAATATGCCACCACTGAGTTTGTCGACATCGCGGGCCTGGTCGCCGGAGCCTCGAAGGGTGAAGGCTTGGGTAACCAGTTCCTCGCCAACATTCGTGAAACCGACGGGATCGTAAACGTCGTGCGCTGTTTCGAGGACGATAACGTGGTGCATGTGGCCGGCAAGGTCGATCCGATTTCCGACATTGCGACCATCATTACGGAGTTAGCACTGGCAGACCTCACCACCGTGGAGAAATCCCAGGAACGCAACCTCAAGCTCATACGAGCCGGGAATAAAGATGCGGTGAAGCTGGGCGAAATCCTGGAACAAGTCGCGATCTGCTTGAACCAGGGCAAACCGGCCCGCACGATGAAACTGGATGCGGCTCAGATGGCCTTGCTGAAACCCCTCTGCCTCCTCACCATCAAGCCCGTCATGTACGTGGCCAACGTAGCGGAAAAGGGATTCGCCAATAATCCCCTCCTCACCCGTATGGAAGAATTCGCCGTGCGCGAAGGGGCGCCGGTCGTCGCCATTTGCGCCGCACTGGAGTCGGAAATCTCCGGACTGTCGGACGAAGAGAAGCTGGAATTCCTGACCGATGCCGGCATGGCCGAGCCGGGACTCAACCGTCTGATTCGCGCGGCCTACCAATTGTTGGGCCTGCAAACCTACTTTACCGCCGGCGTGAAAGAAGTCCGTGCCTGGACCATTCATATCGGCGATACGGCCCCACAAGCCGCCGGCGTCATCCACGGCGATTTCGAGAAAGGCTTCATCCGAGCGGAAGTGATCGGCTACGACGACTTCATCGCCTGCAAGGGCGAAGCGGGTGCGAAGGAAAAAGGGAAGATGCGGCTGGAAGGCAAGGAATACGTGGTCCAGAATGGCGATGTCATGCACTTCCGCTTCAATGTCTAACCTTCGCCCATGAGCCAGCCACCCCCTATTACTCATCCTCGCGATCCCTTGCACGGGATCACGCTAGAAACCATCATTACGGAATTGGTCGAGAAGTATGGCTGGGCCGAGATGGGAAAACGCGTCCCGATCCGCTGTTTCCTCCACGACCCTAGCGTGAAATCCAGCCTCACCTTTCTCCGAAAAACGCCCTGGGCACGGGAACGGGTTGAAGGCTGGTATATCGCGTATAAAGATATGTGAACGACTGCTGCCGACTCCGTCGACTTGCATCATTCAACAGACACAGGATCCACCACTCCATGGCCTCGAACGCGACCATCTACAAGGCAACGCTGCAGATCTCCGATATGGACCGCCAGTACTATGAGGACCATTCGCTGACCCTGGCGCGCCATCCATCCGAAACCGACGAGCGCATGATGGTACGCCTGCTCGCCTTTGTCCTCCATGGGCATGAGGCCTTGTCGTTTGGCCGGGGGGTGAGCACCGAAGAGGAGCCAGCACTCTGGCTCAAGGATTTGACTGGCGCCATCGACCTCTGGATTGAAGTGGGCCAGCCGGATGAAAAATCCATTCGCCAGGCTTGCGGCCGCGCAAAACAGGTCTACCTCTATACCTATGGCGGTCGTGGCGCCGATCAATGGTGGGAGAAAAATCTGGCCACACTTGAGCGGTTGACGAATCTGACCGTGATGAATCTTCCGCTCGACGGGAGCCGAGCCTTAGCTCAACTAGCCATGCCCAGCATGCAACTGCAATGCACCATTCAAGAAGGGCAGATCTGGATGGCGAATGGAGAGCATACTGTGCAACTGGAATTGACCCTGTTAAAACAGCCGGCCACTCCATCTGGACGATAATGCGGGTGTCGCGATGAAAGACAAGAAACGCGTGCCTACCAGTGGTGAGCCCATCCTCTGGAAGAGTCCGTTTGCAACCCTAAAGAGCATGAACCTCCCTCTGGCTCCAGAAGGCAAGACCTCTGTCACAACAAGCGACGCAGCGCGGCCCTCAACGAAAAAAAGCCGTGGGCGGGTGGATATCATTCGCCAAACCGCGCACCGAGGCGGGAAGACCGTGACGGTCGTCACCGGCTTCACCGGCATCAGTCTGGCCGAGAAAGAGACCCTTGCGAAAGACATGCAGAAAGCCTGTGGCGCCGGAGGCACGGTGAAGGAGGGCCGGATCGAAGTGCAGGGGGATCAACGGGACACCGTCTTCCGCATCTTAACCAATGCCGGATTTCGACCGGTGTTTGCGGGAGGATGAACGTCGGACGAGAACTGCCTGCGGCGCGTCAGGATTGACTTCCTCCCCCGTCCACGGTACAGGATGCACCATTATTCTGACAGCGCGTACTCACGCTTCATCCATCACTGAAAGGCCACCGCATGAAAAACGTTGAGATGACCATTGCAGGGACCATATTGACCATCAAAGTCGACCTATCCAAAGAGTTCGGGCCCTCGGCTTCGGGGAAGACGATTATCATTGCCTCAACAGAGGGAAATGTGACCATTCAGGACCGCGAAGAAAAAGTCGGACTGAACGTCTACCGGAAAAAGTAATCGGGGCATCGACTCGCACAGACCTCCCAGAACATTCGGCCCAATAGTCACCCCTCTATACCCACTCATCGGGCACGACCGCCTCCTCTATTCAGACGGCGAAAGTCCTCGACATAATCTTCATGACAGCTGACGCCTCGCCTGGTGCGGACTTGAAGACAGGATTCTGCACAGAAGGAATGATGACCAGCGTGCGATGATCGGTACGGCAAGCCGATGGGGTGAGCGAACGCGATCACGGCAACACATGCGAGGCACAGGCTGGACAGCAACGGCCCCAGCGCGCAACCATCGACGTGCGCGGCATGCAGCTAACGCACGCCGATGGACGCAGCGGGTGTGGCTTCGGCCAGGACGGCCGAAACGCAGACGGTCTTACTTCTTCTTGGCAACCTTGGCGGCGCGCTTTTCCTTCACCGTCGTGGCAGGTTTCTTCTTGGTATTTTTCTTCTGTGTCATGCCCTTAGCCATGGAGTCTCTCCTCTGATATGTGAATGAGTCATGTGGGACCGCGATGCAATCGCCACCCCCCACTTCATACCCCAATTACAAAAAAAATGGAATAGGGCCGGCGACCGGCTCTCGTCGGTTGACTTCGCTTCCTGCCCCCTGTACAGCTTGCATCATTCGAAGAGTCTGTCCATCCGACAGCAGGATGCATCAGGAGGAGCGTGATGGGTAATCCAGAGGGCAATAAAGAGCGTGAGGCGTTTGCCGATGCGATCAACCGTGCCGCATTCAGCAGCGAACGTGTGCTGTTGCGCCGACGCGGCCGAGCGGTCGCCGCGGTCGTGCCCATCGAGGATCTGCGACTCCTGGAGGCGCTCGAAAACCGTATCGATCTTGTCGATGCCCGAGCCGCGTTAGCCCAGGCCAACAAGAAAGGCGCTCAGTCGCTCGATGCGATTCTGAAAGAATTGGGGCTCTGATATTTTCCGATGATCTCCACCATTCTCCTTGCCCCACCAGCCGAACAACAACTCAGAGCCGTTGAGAAGCCGCTTCGGAAGGCCCTCGTGAAATGGCTCAATGCCATCAGGAATCATCCGCGCCCCCCAGGCGTCACAACGCTCGAAGGCGAGGACCATCTCTATCGAGTCCGCGATGGCGACTATCGGATTATCTACGCAATTCGGGACAACAATCTCATCGTGCTCGCCATCAAGCATAGCATTCGGACACCGGTCCCTCTATCCTGAACGACTCTGGCTCACTCTCATGCGAACATTCCAGAGGATGCTTTCGAGGTGAGAACGCCGCTGGCGGACTTTTTCAGCATCCGCTAGGGCTCGCCGCTGGCAATCTCTCGATAGTACGACTCCAGCATGGCCCTGCTGGTTGGCTCAACAAGCACCAACTGGCGTTGATCCAAGGTGTTGGCACAATAGAGATAGATTCCCTCCGCTGCCTGCCCAAGCTCGACATGCAGTTGACGTCCATCCGGCTCCTGCCTCGTCGTCTCGTGAAGAACCTTCTTGTCGCGCAATTGTTCCCAGACGATCTGTGCAGAAGGCCAATGGTTCTCATAGAGCGGCGCGCCAGGATCGACTGAACCTGGTTCCAGCTTCGTTCGATCGAACGGACAACCTTCGTCTGGCTCTGGTGATTCATCCCAATGAAGGGGATGCGATATTCCCCTCCCCAACAGATACAGGGGGCCATCGTCGGCAACTTCTTCGACGAGCCGGTAGCGAATTAATTCCGGCTGCTCGATTAGATCAAACCCTCGTGCAGCCACAGCCCGTTGCAACGGGACTCGTCGTGCCAACTGACGGGTTTTCTCAAATAGGATCACACGCCCCTCGGAAGAAAGCAGGTTACTCAGGCGATCGAGCCTGATGCCGATCCCCGTTCGCCGCTCAAAGTCTGCTTGCTGCTGACTCTCTCTGACACGCTCGAAGGTGTTCCAACTACAACTGGGAAGACCAGGGTCCTGTTCAGCTTGCACCAGGGCATGCGTGGCAAGGATTAGATCATAAGAGGGATTGGACGCGAGGTGCTCGAAATCGAGACAGTCAAACCGCACATTGGTCAGGCCCAGCGCCTGAGCTCGTTCTTGCGCGCGTACAATCGAAACAGGCGAGCGATCGATTCCGACGAAGGTCTTATCAGGGTACTGCTCCGCATAGAACGTCGTGAGGATGCCGACCCCACAGCCCACATCCAATATGGATCGGGCCACACCGATGCGATCCGCGACCCGAAGGCCGATGGCAAGATAATAGTCGTACCGTTGACTATACAGAATCGGCAGGATATTCGGATGGGCCGTGACATCGTAGAATGCGATCTCGTCAGCAGCAGAACCGCGACGCTTCTGCTCCACCTGCCGATGTAATGTTGTGAGGTCTTCGAAAGAGAGCGTTTCCCGCTGCCACTGGAAATAGGCCTCGTCCGACGTGAACTGCCGGAGACCCCACCAAGCCAGATGTGAATGGAGCGATGGCAACCGTGAGTCGTTGGTCATGAATGCAGCCTCGGCCCGCCAGCTCAACAGGTTTTCCCACGAGGCCGCAGGTGAGTCGAAACCGGAGGCGTACCCTTGGGGTACGTTGAGGATTTCGATGAGCCGAGAACGAAGCTGGGGAGCCTGTTCAGCAGACGCCTACGGCCTTTTGAGCATGATGGCGTCAAAATACGTCTCCGGCACCGGGTGTGGGAAACGCAACTGACCTGAGCCGAACGACACATACTTTTCGCACGTCAATTGCTCAAGCCCAATCGGCCCCTTGGCATGGAGACGCGAGCCACTGAGCCCGATATCGGCGCCCATCCCGTAGCTGTCGCCGGCATTGAGCCGGGACGACGCATTCACGAAGACGGCGCTGGCATCCACTTCGCGCGTGAACCGCATGGCCGACTCATAACTCGTCGTCGCGATCACGGCAGTGAGACAGGGGCCATGCGCCACGATATGCGCCAAAGCCTCATCCAGGTTCGCCACCATTTTGACCGCCAGAACAGGCCCCTGGAATTGGGTCTGCCAATCTTCCTCCTTGGCCGGGATGATGGAGGCATGTCCGGTCATCGCCATTTGCCCCATCAAGGCCATCGTCTTGGGACAGGCTCGGACCTCGACCTTGAACTCTTCGAGCATGCGGTTGATCAGTGGAGGCAAAAACTGTCGCCCGATGACCTGTTGCACCAGCAGCGTGTCCATCGAGTTCGACGCAATCGCCTTCTGCACTTTGGAACTAATCGCCACGTTCTGCGCCATCGGCATATCGGTGTCGGCATCCACGTACATATACGTGAGCCCGCCATCGTTGCAAAGCACCGGCATCTTGGCCTGTTCGACCACGGCTTTGCGGAGGCCGGCTCCGCCACGCGGGATAATCGCATCGAGACTCTTGCCGGACCGGATCAGCTCGACCGCCACCTCTTTTTCAGGACGGTCGATGATGATCCATGCGCCGGCCGGCACCCCGTTCGCTTCCGCAGCTTCGCGCAGTCCCGTCCCGATCGCCTGTTGCGTCAGACCCCATTCCGGCGCGCCACGAAATACACAGAGATTGCCCGATTTGAAACAGAGCGCAATCGACTCCACCGTAATGAGCGGGCTCAGTTCTGAGATGACACCGATCACCCCAATCGGGACGCGCACACGGCTGACTTGTAGTCCGTCCGGTCGTTCCCAGCGAGACGTCACGGCACCGACCGGGTCCGGCAGGTCCGCAATCATGCGGAGACGCTCAACCATTTCTTTGATATCGTCCGTCGTCATACGCAAGCGGGCGACAGCCGCTTTCATCCGATCTTTCATGACGTCGGCTTCAAATGACTTCCCGACCGCATCCACATCTTTTTCGTTTGCCGCCAGAATGATGTCTTCGTCAGCCGCCAATCGATCCGCCATTGCCCGTAGCGCCTTCTCTTTCACAGGGCCAGAGAGCAGCGCAAGCGAACGAACAGCATTGCGACATTCTTTCAATATCTTATCTATATAAAGCTTAACTGGAACTTCTGGCATTTTGAACCTCGTGAGACGTAAAACGTGACCCAACACGATCCATGCGGTCGAACGAACGGGAGACTATAACATGCGTTTTTTCTGACAGTAAACAGGACTACGCTGAACCGCCCGAGATCTTCAGAAGTCTTAGCCGCTCTTCTTCACGGGCGACGCGCCAGCCGACCCATCCCCAGAACAGAGCCAGAGGGACCAGAACCCAAGCTATCTGCCCCGCCGTGACACCCAAAGCTTTCACCCCGCTCACCATCCACCCCGTCGTCGCATCGCCTCCGCGCGAGACCGCGGTATCGATAAAGTTCTTGGCCTTATACTTCTCCTCCCGACTCACCACGGTAAACAGCACCTCGCGTGCGGGCTTGGCGATGGCATATTCCCCCACTCGCCGCACGATCGTAAAGAGCACAAAGGTGACGAGGAACGGCGTGACGGCAATCAGACTAAACCCCAGGGCGCTCGCAACGGGAAGCACAACAAGCGCCGATACCAACCCAAATCGACTGATCATACGGCTCGTGACGGTCATCTGAACGAGGAACGTCAGCACGTTCACAACCAAATCGATGAGCGCAAACAAGCGAGTGCGCCCTTGCGGGGAGGGAATCTGCTCACTCACCAGCCGCATTTGCTCCAGATACAAGAACGTCGCGGTCGTCGTCAGGAAAAACAGATAGAGACAGATGCCCAGAAGATAGGGCGACGAGAGCGCCAACCGGACCCCCGCCCAGATACTCCCGCCAATCGGTTCACCCTGCCGACTGATCTGACCCGAAGGTCGCGCCATCGCCCATCGATCCAGCCGATAGATACAGAACCCGCAGGCCACTAGAAATCCTACCGAGATGAGCAGTAATGCGGGAACCGGGACGACATAGGTGAGTCCGGTCGTGAGTAGCGGACCGACCATCGCACCGATACTGCCGCCGGCAGCGATCACGCCGAACAGCCTGACGCCCTGCATCGGCGTAAACAGATCGGCCATGAAACTCCAGAACACCGACACGACAAACAGATTGAAGACGGACAACCAGACGAAGAATGTGCGGGCGGCCCACTGGGGAGAGAGGTGGCTCGTCATCGCCACAAAAAACAGGATCAAGTTGAGGCCGAAAAATGCGTACACCGTCAGCAACAACCGATATCGCGGGACACGGGCGGAGAGCCATCCGAACAGAGGCGTCACCAATAGGAGAGTGACGAAGGTGGCGGTCATCATCCACGGCAGATGCTGCACACCACCCTGGATCGCCATCTCATCGCGTACAGGCCGCAGGATGTAGTACCCGCAGAGGAGGCAGAAGAAATAGAGGAATGCCCAGCCTACCGGGACGGCTTCGTCCGGTTCTGCATCGGTCACCGAGGGGAGCACCTTTCGAAGCCACGCCATAGGACCGGCATCCTGCCGTGACAACCTCTCCCGCGCAAGGAGAAAATTTGCTAGAATGCGCGCGGCTCACAATCTTACGACACACATACGGACATCGAATGATTGACCTGCGCAGCGATACCGTCACCAAACCCACCGACGCCATGCGAAAAGCCATGGCCGCTGCAGAGGTAGGAGACGACGTCTACGGAGAAGATCCCACCGTCAATCGCCTCCAGGACATGGCAGCCGCGATGTTCGGAAAAAAGGCCGCGCTCTTCGTGCCGTCCGGCACCATGGGCAATCAACTCGCCATTCGCCTCCACACGCAACCGGGCCAAGAAGTCATCGTGGAGCAGACCGCACATATCGTCCGTTACGAGCAGGGCGCCGCCGGAGCGCTAGCAGGCGTCCAACTCCATTGGGTCGCGGGAACTCGAGGTCTCATCTCAGCGGAGCAGGTTGAGGCGGCCATCCGCCCCATAGACCCGCATACCATTCAAACAGGGCTGATCTGCCTGGAAAACACCCATAACAGCGGCGGCGGAACGATTTACCCGCTGGCGACGATTGAACGTATTCGCGCTGTGGCGGCTACCCATGGCATCCCGATGCATTTGGATGGTGCACGGTTGTTCAACGCCATCGCGGCCACCACCCTGCCACCAGCCTCCTATGCCCAGCACTTTGATACCCTGTCGGTCTGTCTCTCGAAAGGCTTGGGTGCGCCGGCCGGCTCACTGCTCATGATGAACGATCTCGCCCTCTTCGAACGGGCGAAACGGCTGCGCCGGATGTATGGCGGTGCGATGCGGCAGTCCGGTATCCTGGCCGCTGCAGGTATCTATGCGCTGGAGCACCATGTCGCACGGTTGAAAACGGACCATGTTCACGCCAAGCAATTAGCTCGACGACTGCAACGGATTCCGACGGTCAAGGTCAACCCTCAGGATGTCGAGACGAATATCGTCATGTTCGAGGTCATCGGCCACCGCCTCACGCCCCCTGCGATCGTCGCCGCATTGAAAGAGGAAGAGCTCTTGATCAATTCGGTCGGTGGCACAAAGTTTCGGGCCGTCACCCATCTGGGTATCTCCACCGCCATGACCGAACAGGCCGGCGAAATCGTGGCCCGCCTGTTGGGAGAGTGACTCGCTCGCTCATTGACTCCTCTCCCACCGAAATCTAGAATGCCGCAGATCATGGAGTACCAATGCCATTAGAAGTTGTGTCGTTCAAACAAATCGGCCGGATCCTTGAAGTCACCGACTCGCTCGGCCTGAATCGCGAATGGGTTGAAATCCCGTTGTCCCCGGAAAGCCCAGGTGTTGTCCGGCGATTGACCAATGGCAAATTGGAAATCATCGTCGATGCGGACGAACCGTTCGAGGACTGGCTGGGATCGCTCCCGAAACATATTCAGCTCGCACAGAAAGTCTAATCATGGATAGCCCCGTTACCCATCCCACGCCGACGTCAGAAGAGTTGAACGCCGAACTGCTGGCCATGCCGGAACCGCCGGAACAACCGGACCCCATCACCGAACCGGGATTCGAAGAGCTCGTCACGGTGGCCTTGCGCCATGTCCGCGGCCGCCGCGGAGGCGATCTCGTCAGTGTGATCCTCGTGGGGTCCAGCGTGCGGCGCGCCATTACGACTCACAGCGACATCGATCTCATCGCGCTCGTGAAAGGACAGGCCGACGGCCACGAGATCGTCCGTGTCGCCGATCGTCTGGCCGACATCCGTTATCGCGGACATCATGAGCTTGAAGAGGATCTCCTCTACTCCCCGCGCCTCCCCTCTCTGCTACGAAAAGCCCGCATCCTCTTCGATCACGAGGGCATCGGCGCCAAACTCCTCGAACGAGCCAACCAGCGCTTCCGGCAAGGCCCCCCAGCCGTCAGCATCAATGAACAGATTCGCATGAAGGCAGAATGTTTCCATTGGCTGGGAAAAGCGCGAGATTTGGCCGATAAGCCGGCAACCGCGCAATATATCCTCTCGTTATTTTTCGAAGACATCATTAACGCGTTTTTCAGACTTCGGGGCTTCTGGTTGACCGCGCCGGTCGAGGCGCCAAAGTTCATCGCCTCCCGCGATGCCACACTGGGCGACCTGGCTGGTCGGTTTCTCACAGCCTCGACTCTGCCCGAGCGGCTCAACTTAGGCCGCGATCTAGCCGATATCCTCTTTAAGGACGTCCCAAATCCTGCCAGAATCGACTGACAGGCTCCGGATCGATCATCAGACTGCCGCCTGACGAGGCTCGTCAGCTATTCATCCATCATGCAGGCCTGATGGAACAGAGGCTTCGCATGAGGCCCGTGATCTGCGTAACGCCGTCCTGTCATGACCGCACCAGAAGGAGTCATTATGGAAATCGGATTTATCGGGCTCGGGAAAATGGGCATGAACATGGTCACCCGGTTGCAGCGCGACCGGCACCGGGTCGTCGTCTACGATCGATCGGCGGATTTGATCAAACAGGCCGTAGGAGTTGGCTGTGTCGGTGCCTCCTCGTTAGTCGATCTAGTCGGCCAAATCAAGGCTCCACGCGCGGTCTGGATCATGGTCCCCTCCGGCGCCCCGACAGAAGAAACCGTACAGGCCGTCGCAGCGCTGCTCCAGCCAGGCGACACGGTCATCGACGGCGGTAACACCAGGTTTCACGACGATGTACGACGGGCCGCGGATCTCAAGAAAAAACAGCTGCACTATGTCGATGCCGGGACCAGCGGAGGCGTCTGGGGATTGAAAATCGGCTACTGCCTGATGGTCGGTGGCGATGAGGCGCCGGTGAAACAGCTCGCGCCGATCTTTACGACATTGGCACCGGAACAGGGCTGGTCTCACGTCGGTGGAGTGGGCGCCGGGCATTATGTGAAAATGGTCCATAACGGCATCGAGTACAGCATGATGCAGGGTTATGCAGAAGGCTTCGAGCTCATGGCGAAAAGTGACTACAAGCTCAACCTCGCCAACATCGCAGACCTCTGGATGCATGGGAGCGTCGTCCGCTCCTGGCTCTTGGAACTGGCAGCGGGCGCCTTGAAAGAGGATCCACGGCTGGAACAGTTAAAGGGGTACGTGCAGGATTCCGGCGAGGGCCGTTGGATGATCGCCGATGCGATTGAGAAGGATGTCCCAGTCCCGACCCTCGCGACGGCTTTGTTCACGCGATTCCGATCGCGACAGAGCGAATCCTTTGCAGAAAAGATGCTGGCGGCCTTGCGAAATGCCTTCGGCGGCCATGCCGTTCGCCGATAGCCAGGAGCCCTATGCCACCGACTAGCCCACGTATCGATATCAGCCCCTCCAAGGAAACGATCCCTCCGGTCGAGCCCTGTACGCTCGTCATCTTCGGCGGATCCGGCGATCTGGCACGCCGGCGGCTGATTCCCGCCCTCTATAACTTGCTCCTCGACGGGCTCCTTCCATCGAACTATGCCGTGATCGGGTTAGGCCGCAAGTCAATGACGGACGAAGAATTCCGTGCCACGGTTCGCGAGGGCGTGCTCACACATTCCCGGCAGGCCCTGGCAGAGGACACATGGAAGGACTTCGCGCAACATCTCTTCTTCGTATCGGGTGAAAATGAGGACCCGAACACCTATGCCAGACTGAAGTCACGGGCAGAAGACATCGAGCGAAACCTCACGTTGCCCGGCAACCGGATTTTCTACCTGAGCATCCCTCCGAGTTCGTTTTCATCTGTGTGCGAGGGGCTCGAGCAAGCCGGATTGGCCACGAAGCCGGAAGCACAGGCCCCCTACGCCCGCATCATCGTCGAGAAACCGGTCGGACGCGACTTAACCTCCGCCAAGGCCATCAACCAGGTGACCGGACGCGTGTTCGACGAATCGCAGATCTTTCGCATCGATCACTACCTGGGGAAAGAGACCGTTCAGAATTTGATGGTCGTCCGGTTCGCCAACAGCATCTTCGAACCGATTTGGAATCACAAATACATTGACCATGTGCAGATCACGGTGAGTGAAGCAGAAGGCGTCGGAACCAGAGCCAGCTACTATGAAGAAGCCGGTGCCCTGCGCGATATGGTGCAGAACCACATGCTGCAGCTACTCTGCCTGGTCGCGATGGAGCCCCCCTACTCGCTCGATCCGGATGTCGTACGCAACGCGAAGATGGAAGTCCTCCGTTGCCTCAGGCCTATTACCGATCAGGATGTCGAACAGGTCACCGTCCGTGCCCAGTATAGTGAAGGCACCGCCCATGGATCGCCCATTCCGGGATATCGCCGCGAGAACGGCATTCATCCTGACTCCAAAACGGAAACCTATGTCGCGCTCAAATGCTTCGTGGAGAACTGGCGCTGGGACGGCGTGCCCTTTTATCTGCGCACTGGGAAAGCACTCCCTCACCGGGCCAGCGAGATCGCCGTCCAATTCAAAGACATCCCGCACATCCTGTTCAACGCCAACGCACAGCAGCGACAACCGCCGAACGTGCTGGCGTTGCGTATCCAGCCTGAAGAAGGGCTCTCGCTCCGCATCGTCTCGCGCGTGCCGGGCACCCGCGCACAGACCCACCCGGTAGAAATGGACTTTCAATACAGCGACGTCTTCGGCCGCCCGTCGCCGGAAGCCTATGAGCGGTTACTCCTGGACGTGATGGCCGGCGATGCCTCACGATTCATGCGGCGCGACGCCGTCGAAGCGTCCTGGGCCTGGGTCACTAAGATTCTGGAAGGATGGCAAAAGCAAGGGTTGCGCTGGTTGCCTGAATATCAGGCCGGCACGAGCGGACCGGTCGAGGCCGATCGCCTCATTGAACAGGATGGACGGACCTGGCGGACCTTGTAGCGACTCCTCTCACGTCAACCGCAGCTGTTTAAAAATCTCCTCTTTAGTCCCCAGCCCACCGATAAAACGCTCGAATGTTCCCTGACGATAGAGCGCGAGCACCGGTAACGAGTGGACCTCCAGCTCCGCTGGGATTTGGAAATTCTCCTCCACGTTCATGGTCAGGATCAGCACTTTGCTTGTGACATCGGGCTCCAGTTTTTCGAGTTCCCGCATCAGCGCGCGGCAACCCCCGCAGCCTGGTTTCCAGAACTCCACCAACACCGGTACCCCTGCCTGTTCCACGACCTGATCAAAGTCCCGATCGGTCACCTCACGCATCATGATTGCCGCTCGTCACGATAGGCTCCCGGGTGTTGCCGCAAATATCTCCTTGTACAAACGCTCAGCCAATAGCCGATATCCGGCGGTGGTCAGATGCAGACCGTCGTTGGAGTACTGCGCCGCAAGTTGCTGTGTCTCGGGCTCCGCCGTGGCAGTGAAAAGATCGAAGGCCGCCAGCCGCTTCGATTCGGCGTAGCGGAGAATCAACCCGTTGAGCCAGCGCCGCCGATCAAGATGTTCCGCGCACCACTGCCGCCCCTCTTCACTATGCAGATCGTCACCCACCCTGATTGATGGCACAGTGACCGGCACCGGCGTAATCCCCGCCGCGGAAGCCAGCTCATACATCTTCAGCAGATTGCGCATGATGTCCGCCGGTGCGGCATTCCACCCAAGATCGTTCGTCCCGCCGAGGATCACCACATGTGTCGGTTGATGGCTCAGCACAGCCGATCGAAATCGCATCGCCATTTCACCGGTCAGCTCACCACAGATGCCGCTGACTGATACGCGCACGGAAGGTCCGGTCAATTCTTGAAGGAATCGCCCATAGGGCGTCTCCGCCCCTTGAGGATTGTCCACAGTGGGCGACTGAAACCCTGCCGTAAGGCTGTCTCCAAAACAGACAATGTGGCTGGACGTATTCATCACGGTGAACCGGATTCTACCGACTGCACCACGGGGTTCACAATGCCCTTGTGCAGGGACTGAAAGAAGGAGGAATCCCTCAGTAATTCCTGGGGGCGCAGTTGGTGAAGAGCGGCTATTTCCTTGACGATTCAGCACCTCCAGGATACGACTACTCACTATGGACGAACTCACGACAGAGGGCCGCGCACTCCCCATCGCGCCCGTAAAAGAGCCGCCGAATCCCGAGTTATCATCAGTCAAGCGGCTCCTGACACTCTTGGACAAAACCGCGAAGTCCAGTCGGACATACGGGGCCGCAAACCCTGTGGCGCAGAAGTTCTTCCAACAATTATTCGAAGGACTCACGACCCACCTCGCCACCTACTCCAAATTGGCGTTTCTTGTGCAACGCTCTGAGTTGTACTTCAACGGAGAAGTCGTCTATCAAGCCGAGCAAGGCTCGAGTACGGAAAGTGTCGCGTTCAAACTCTACTCGGATGGCATCAGGGAGCTGACATTTCTCGAAGGGCTTCCCGCTGAAGACCTCTCATTCTTGCTCGACTCCCTGTGGGGCAGCCTCAATCCGAATGAAGAAAACGATGACGATATCGTGACTCGCTTATGGGCGAAGAACCTCTCGACCATCACTGTAGTCACAGCCGAAGAGATCGCCAAGGCCTCGACCGGTGGCGATGTCTTTGCACTCCCTATGGCTGGAACCATGGAGGCGCCGGAGTCGAGCCTCAGAGACCTTCTTGACCGGGAACAGGCCAAAGCCAGGAAAGAGAAGGGACCTGGAGTCGATGGCGGCAATGTCTCGGGGAACAAGTCGGCGGGAGGGGCGAGCCGATTCCAGTCCGGTCACGTAGGTTATGACGTGACCGAAACGGAATTAGCCGAACTGGCAAAGGAGATCGAGGCCGAGAGCACCAGGGATAACACCACCTATCTCTTGGACATGCTCACCGCGATCCTGGCATCGGAAAAATCTGCGGCGATTCTGACCAAGCTACTCGATCTTTGGGGAAACGTCCTCGACTCATTGGCAGCCCAAGGAAAATGGGTCGTGCTGGATAGCGTGCTTGGACTCTTACATGTCACCGCTGAGGTCAGACCGGATCTCGGCGAAGATCAGAAAACGCAACTGGCAGCATTGCTCGACAGCCTTGGCCGCCCCGAACGCATGAAGATGATCGAGGCCTATTTGAACAGGACCCCCGGCGCCACCACGGAAGGATTACCGGCGGTGCTGCTGTCGATGACGTCAGCAGCCGTCCCTGCCTTATGCACCCTCTTGGGAAACCTGGAAACACCTGTCCATCAAGCGATCGCGGCAGAAGCCCTTGAGGCACTCGCAAAAGATCAACCGGATCACCTGCTTAGAGGATTGTCAGACCGCCGCCCACGTTATGTGAAGAACCTGCTCACGATCCTGCTCAAATGGAACGATCCACGATTTGCAGACGCGATTGAAAAACTGGTGCGCTATCCGGATATCCAGGTACGGAAGGAAGTCATCCGAGCGATCGGGATCTTCCGTCCCAACGGTAACGGCATGAAACTGATTGCGTTCATGCACGATGCCGAGGAGTCGGTGCGGTTCGCGGCGCTCAAGCTGCTCATGACCGGTCAATATAAGGCATCCTACTCCGCTTGGTCCCCCCTCATCTCGACGGACACATTCATGGATCGAACCCTAAGTGAAAAACGCGCGGTGTTCCTCGCCATGCGCGCCACCAGTGGCGATGAGGTCATCCCCTACTTTGAAAATTTGTTCACGGAATGGTCCTGGACCAATCGCAAGAAAAAGGAAGAGCTCGCCGCCCTCGCCGCCGAAGCATTGGGGAAACTGGCCAGCCCGACCGCTCTCATTGCTCTTGAGTTGGGGCAGAAAAAAGGCGGCGCCTCTGTGCGGCAAGCCTGCACCGCGGCACTCGCCCAAGCTCAACGACAGCAGCAGCTCAAACAGGCTGCATCATAAGTAAGGAGCCGTTGCCGTGAGTGACTTCAAAATCAAAGAGACCCCAGCCGCGGACGAACAGGCCCAACCGATCCTCACCCACGAAAAATCCCTGTCTCAGAAAATCGCCCGTGGCTCGGAGGCCGGGGACATTCTGGACCAGCAGATGGTCATGCTGGGCATTCAGCTGGTCACGCAGCTGAACGTCTTGCTCAAGAGCTCCCGCATCTATGACCGCACCAACTCCGCGTTGGATAAACCCGTCGACACGATGCTGACCTTGATTAAAACCATGGCGCACGATCAACCGGTCACCCTCCGTCTGCAAAACGACTTCTTGTTTCTCGGAGACAGCCACTTAAAGGTGAACGCCCAACAGATGGCCGTGGCCACCAGTATCATCGACGTCTTGAACCTGTGGAAGATCGGCGGAATCACCTTCTCGATGACCGCGGAGTCGAAAGATCTTCGTGAGTTTGCTGCGCTGTTTGTCAGCCTTGATTCGCACACCTCAACCATCGACGACCTTCAAAAAGCATTTACCGCACGGGGCATCACCGGCATCGAATTAGAAGAGCAACGGCAACTGCGAGTCCGAGAAGCAGCCGAAGTGAATGGAGGCAACGGAACCGGAACGGCGGAAAGCAAGGGATCGGACGGCACAGAAAACGCCGACCCCAAAATGCAGCGGAAGGTAAACGCCAAGAACGGCTATGCCAAAGTCGCAGGATCGGTCGGCACACTGACGCAATCAGTCCGTGATGGCGGAACGGTCAGCTTTAAACAAGCGAAGCGGGCGATCCAAAACATCGTCGATCTCATGCTGGACGACGAAGCGACGGTTCTCGGGCTTACGACCCTTCGTTGTCATGATGAATACACCCATAATCACTCGGTCAATGTCTCTCTGCTGTCCATTGCGCTGGCCAATCGCGCCGGCTATCCCAAAGTGGAACTGGCCGACCTCGGCCTTGCGGCACTGTTCCACGACATGGGCAAATCCACCATTCCCATGGAGGTCCTGAACAAACCGGGCGAGTTTACCGATGAGGACTGGGTGGCCATGCGCAATCATCCTACGGAGGGAGTCCTGAGTCTGTCGAAACTGAGAGGCATCACCAATCTCCCGGGCCGCATGGCCGCGGCCTCCTTCGAGCACCACATGAACCTGGACTTCTCCGGCTATCCAAAGCTGACCGTGCCCTGGACCGTCTCACTGACCGGTCGCATCCTCACGATCGCAGACTGTTATGACGCTATGACCTCTTCCCGCGTCTATCGTCGGGAGCCCATGTCCCCCTCGAAAGTCTTGAATATGATGTTCTCAAAGTCCGGCAAGGCCTTTGACTCAGTACTGCTCAAACTGTTCGTCAACTGTGTCGGCATCATCCCCATCGGCAGCCTGGTCATGTTGGACACGAGTGAACTAGCCGTCGTGCTCAAGCCAGCCGTCGATAAAGCGAACGCCGAACGGCCGTTCGTCAAGGTCATCACCGATCCTCAGGGGGACCCCGTCGAGCACGGACGGGAGATCGACCTCACAGAGAAAGATGAGATCGGAGATTTCCGCCATAATATTATTCGTTTGATCGACAATACGGAGTATAAGTTCGATACCAGCCGCTACTTCCTATAGCAGGATGTTGAAAAAGTCCGCCAGCTTCGTTCTCGCATCGTTCAGACCCTCAACGTACCCTACGGGTACGCCTCGGCCCTTCACTCGCTGCGGCCTTGCTGAACGAACTTTTTGAACATCCTGCCTCCGCCGATCTCTTGACAGCGCCTCCCCCCCCAGTTATTCTCGCAACCGTTCTATTGATCGCAGTTTTCACCAACAAGGAGCGCGCGTTATGCATACAACGGGAATTCTCTTG
>JAUSMA010000039.1 GCA_030645475.1 Nitrospirota bacterium | reverse complement strand
GAGCCATCGTGACGACGAAACTGAAGATTGCCCAGACCTTGCAGACCGAAGGCGGGGCCGACGCGGAAACGTTGGCCGAAGCCGAGCGGCGCATTCCCGCATTGTTCCGGCATCGTGATCGAGCCGTGACGGAAACCGATTATCAGGAATTAGCGGCGCGGACGCCTGGCGTGCGGATGGGGCGTGTGGAGGTGCTGCCGCGCTTTAAGCCGCATCAACGGCGATTTGACGTGCCCGGCGTGGTGTCGGTGATGGTGATTCCGTTCAAGGACGGCACGAGTCTGCCGAATCCGAGGCCCGACCGGCCCTTTCTCGAAGCGGTGCATGGCATGCTCAACCCACGCCGCCCGCTCGGGACAGAGCTCTATGTGATCGGGTGCGAATATGTGTCGTTGGGTGTGAGTGTGGCGATTACGGTGAAGGATGGATTCGGCAGCGGTGACGGGGGCGAAACCAGCGCTGGTTTCGGCGGGCTGTCTCGAGAAAGCGTCGTCGCCGAGGTGCGCGACGCGCTTCGGCGGTACCTCTGGCCATTGGCTCTAGGCGGTGTTGATGGAGCCGGGTGGCCGTTGGGTCGTCCGGTGCGCGATCGTGAGTTGGAAGTGGTGGTGGCTCGTGTGCCGGGAGTGAGTGGCGTGGCGCCGATCAATCTGTTTCAGCGGCAGGGCTCCGAGTGGAGCAAGTTCCCGCGTGTGACGGCAGAGGGGACGGTGCAGATGCCGCTGCAGGCCTGGCAATTGCCGGAATTATTGAGCGTGGTGGTGGTGGTGGGTGATGAGGCGCCGGATGATCTGCGGGGTGTGCCGAATCCGTTTTCCGATCAGACGGGCATTGCCGTGCCGGTCGTTCCTGACTTGTGTTGACCTGTCGCAATTTGCGAGAAACGTGAGGCGTTCGGAATGGATGCCAATGGGCTCAAACAGTGGTTGTTGGCCGATGCGTCACAATGGCGGATCGAGGGGGATCCGCCGGCGCTTGGCTATGACCCGGTTCGCCGGCGGCTTCGGCTTGCCGGGCGACGGGCGATGGCCGTCGTCGGCGATGCGGAAGCAGCCGTCGTTGAGGCGCAAGCCTTGTCTCGCTTGGAGTCTGTCCCGGAGACGATGGACCGATTCGGGATGCGCGCCTCGTGGGATGCGTCGGCGCAAGCGGTAGTCGCCTCCGGAGCAGGACCTGGACAGTTTCCGATCGTGCCGATTCCAACCGGACAAGTTCCCTCTGACGTGGCGATGGGCTACGACGACGTGTTGTATGTGGCGTTGGGCCATCGCATTCTGCTGCACGACACGCGTGCTCGCTGGGCACCGCAGTCGTTGGAGTCGGCCGAAGGCGTTGCGTGGCGGCTGGCGGCGGATCCTTCGGGAGGTGTGTGGGTCTTAGACCGTATTCGACGCCGAATCGGCCGCGTCAAGGGTTTGCCCTTTCCGGACCGTCCCTCCGCTCCCTATGCACCGGATACCGTGAGGCCCTGTGCGGAAAATCCGCATCCTCCGCATTTGTTCGACGCGGCCTCAGTCGTATTTGCGCCTGACGAACAGCCGGTGGCGTTGGCTTGCCGCGCCGACGGTGTGGTGGCGGTCTTGATCTGGGCTTCGGGGAGAGAGGCCCGCGTCCGATTGTTGGACCTCACCGGGTGGCGTGGTGCTGCGATTACGCTGCAAGGTGCTCGCCGTCCCTACAGTGTGGCCTGGGTTGGACTCGACCGCCTTGCGGTGCTGGTGATCGGGTTGCCCGACGAAGCCTTAGTCTATCCCATGCCGACGGACGCAACCCCGGACATGTCCGATATCGTGGCTGAGCCAGTCGGGGATCTCTATCCCTTAACCGATCACAGTGGCGGACCGTTCCTGCAGGGGCTCAGCGACCCGCCTCACTATCCGACTGTAGATGGGGCGGCAGGCTTATATCCCATCTCGCTCCCATCCTTTGCGACGCTTGGAGAAGCCGGCAATGCCTCGCTGATGGACAGCGGGTCTTCACAGACCCTCTGGCATCGGCTTTACGTGGAAGCGGAAATTCCAGCCGATTGCGCGGTGGTGATTACCGTGGCGGCCAGTGACGAAGCCGTGCCTCCCACATCTGAAGAGGATTGGCATCCCCATGGCTTTGGGGGCGTGACAGGACGACAGGGGCGGGTTCCGCAAGGAGCCTGGGTCTCCAGTGCGTCGGAGGTGCCGTTTTACCCCGGCCTGCTCAATTGCCCCTTGGTGCGGGATCGGGCGGGGCTGTTCACCGTCTTGATTCAGCGCGCCAATCGAGCCGTGACCCAGCTGAAAGGGCGGTATCTGTGGGTCCGCGTCGCGCTCAGCGGGAATGGAAGGGCGACGCCTGAAGTGGCTGCGGTGCGTGCCTATGCGTCCCGGTTTTCCTATCGCGACCGATATTTGCCGGAACTCTATCGTGAGACGCGGTTTGGAGATGATGCGGAGGCCGTACTTCGGATTGGGGAGCCGGCGACGCCGTCTGATTTCCTGGAGCGATTCCTCGACAACATGGAAGGGGTGCTGACGCCCATCGAAGATCGCATTGCATCGGCTTATCTATTGACGGACCCTCGGACGACGCCGAACGAAGCCCTGGAATGGTTGGGCAGCTGGATCGGGGTCGCGTTCGACTCGGCCTATCCCAAAGATCGCCGCCGGCAGCATATTGCGTTGGCCCCGGAGTTATATCGCACACGCGGAACACTCGACGGCCTCACGATGGCCCTCAATGTGGCGACCGGTGGCGCGGTGACGAGTGGCGAAATCGTGGTGCTGGAAGACCACCGGCTACGTCGAACCATGGGGACGATTTTGGGCGGTGATTTTGCGGACGAAGAGGACCCGCTTTTGGGCGGGTTGGTCGTCAGCGGGAATTCGCTGGTGGGCGATTCATTGTTTCTCGGACAGGAGGAGCGCCGAGAGTTTCTGGCGCTCTTTTCCGACGAACTGGATGTGACGGCGAGGGAAGAACGGGCGGTGGAGGCGTTTCTCGATCGATTGGCCTTTCGTGTGACAGTAATGGTGCATCAAGAGGTCGATCCGCAAGACCTGGGGCTGGTCAAGCGTGTGGTGAACTTGGAGTCGCCTGCGCATGTTGCGGTGCGAGTGGTGACGGCGTCGGAGCCTTTCCTCGTCGGCGCGGCTTCGTTGGTCGGTGTCGATACCTATCTCGGTTCAACCCAGCCGATTCGTCCCGTGCGTGTCGGGCGTTCTCGATTGGGGCGGCGCGATGTATTGGTGCATAGTCCGAGTCTCGATCCTCGAATGGAAACCGTAGTAGAGGTCGCGCCGACTCCGAGTCTACAGGCGCCGGTAGCCGAAGCTGGTATCGATCAAACCGTCGGGTTTGGACGTTCGTTTCAGCTAGATGCAAGCGCGTCGCAGGCGGCTGAGGGCCGCCGCCTCGCTCAATACGTATGGGAATGGTTGGCATAACAAGAACGGCAGCGGTTCATTTACATGAAAGGAACAGACCATGGCGATTTTTGAGGCGGGTGTACCCATTGAGACGGCGGAGAATGTGATTTCGGTCGATGTGACGCCGAACCGGCCGTTGTCTGTCGGGCGACACATATTTCAGTTGGAGGTCGTCGACGATTCCGGCAACCGTTCGACTCCGGATCGGGTGGAGATCATCGTGCGTGACGAAGACAATCCTACGGCAGTCCTGGATGCGCCGAAAACCGTTCCTTTCGGTCGGCCGTTCCGGATGAGCGGGCAACGATCCTCCGATCCCGCTCCGGGACAAGTGGCGCGGTTCATCTGGACGTTGGTCGAATAGGAGTCATCTGTGGCGACGTTTGTCCCCGGTCGACCGATCACGACCGATCAACCCTTTATCGATGTGGATCCCGGTTTGTCCGTGGGAACCCATCGATTTCAGCTGGTGGTTGTCGATGCGCAGGGAAATCAGAGTGCGCCGGATGTGCAGACGGTGACGGTGGTCCGTCTGCCGATTGGACCGGTAGGCCCGATCGGTCCGATCGATCCAGTGCTTCCGATCAGGCCGGTGACCCCGGTCGATCCGGTCAGGCCGATTGGCACGATTGGTCCCAGTCCCGTACGACCGGTTCGTGGGCCACGCGGGGCAACGAAACCGCAAGGTTCGAAACGTCCACGAAGAGGAGGAACGTAATGAGTCTCGAATTGGATCCCCTGGCAAAGGCGCAATCTCAAGGCGAGTCCCAGGATCGGCTTTGGTATGCCACCGGGGTGCTGCTCGATGCCGAGGATTTTCTCGACGAGCAGACCTATCACCGCGGACGGTTAGCGCGGGCCCTGGCCTATCTGTATGGCAGCGGGACGGTTGCGGGATTGCGTGTGGCGTGGGAGCCGGCCTTGCTGCCTGGCGATGATCCGTTGGTGCCGGAAGGGCGCCCCGAGCGAATCAGGGTTGAGCCGGGATTGGCGATCGATCGATTGGGACGATTGATCGAACTGCCGCGAACGGCCTGCCTCCGGTTGAATCGATGGTACGAGGCGCAAGCCAGCGACGATCTGGCTCAGGGGTTTCATGGCGGCTCGTTCAACGGCGTGGTGGTGGATGTGTTTTTGGCGTTTGTGGCCTGTGAACGGGGAAAAACTCCGGCATTTGCCTCGGGGCCCTATGAGGCGCTGGATCCGGTCGTGCCGTCGCGGATTCGAGACGGCTATGTTGTGACACTCGTGATTCGGAAGGAAACCGACCCGCCACTGCCGGCCAATCAATGGCCGGACGTCTCGGGGATTGCCGATCCGGTGTTGCGGGCGGGCACGATTCGCCAGACGGTGTTCGACGCCTGGCGGGAAGGGACGCAATGGCAGGAGCTCGACGGGCAATTGGCGCCGATGGTGGAGCATGCGGCGGGGCACGATACGACGGCGCTGTTGTTGGCGCGTTTGGTGCTGCCGGCGACGCAGGCCTCTGCCGCCGCCAGACCGGAGCGGACCGACGGGGCCGCGGTGAGCGTGGATAATAATATCCGCCCGATCGTGTTTAATCCTGGACGGTGGGCGGGGGAGGAACGACATGTTTGACGCAGGCAAAGGATCGCGGCGGGAAGTCATCGGTTCAGACGAGCGGGAGCGGTTGCTCGCATCGAACACGCTCTTTGTGGACACGCGCCGGCGTCGGCCCAAGTACTTCGATGGGCGGTTTCTCACTGCGCGGGATCTGACGCGCGACCAAAACTATTTCTTAACCAGACAGGCCGATTTGGGCCGCTCCATGGGGGCTGGTGTCGTCAACGGGCTGATGGTGGAGGAAGGCGGGACCGCGACCTCTCTCCACATTGAGGCGGGGCTTGGTGTGACGCCCAGCGGCGAGATCGTATCGGTTCCGGCGCGGCTGACCTTGGATTTCGCGGATATTCCTTCAACACAACGCCTCAATGCCGCGTTGGGGTTGAGTGTCCGCCCGCTCGATCCGGCGAGAAGCCGATCCGGGCTCTTTGTCCTGGCCTTGAGGCCGGTCGAATTTACCGCCAATCCAATAGCCTCCTATCCCACCTCCATCACGGGGCCCCGCTCCGTGGAGGATGGGGAGATCATTGAGGCGACGGCGGCGACATTGATTCCGTTTCCCGACGAAGGGGATCACAGCGAGTGGAATCGCCGGCGCGCGCGCGTCGCACATCAAGTATTTGTTGAACGGGCGACTCGCGGTTTACCGGCCGGCGTCCTGCCCTTGGCCATGGTTGCGGTCGACCGGAATATCGTCCAATGGCTCGACCCGTTTCTTGTGCGGCGGGAGTTGGCCGTCTGGCAGGGCGAAGTGTTGGGCCTGGGGTTGGGGACCAAAGCGTTGCGGTACGCGCAGGTGCAACAGTATGAAACACAGCTGCAAGATGTGTTGCGGGATCGCGGTACACGTGGACAGCGTTTCGCGGCGGCGGATCATTTTCTGGCATTACCCCCCGTGGGACATCTTCCCGTGGCATCCATCGATGTAGCCGATTTTTCGCAAATCTACTTTCCGCCGGAAATCGAGGTGGAGCTGTCGGTCATTCCGGACGATGAAGTGCCGGTGTTGCTGGATGAAAGTCTCACGATGCCGCCGATCGACCTGACGCTTGGCGAGAAGGAACAGGATTCGACATCAGTGCTGATTCTGGTCCCGGTGGATCGCACCAAGTTGGATGAGCTGAAGGCGCGTTTGACGGCGATTCGTCGGCCGTTCAAATTGGCGGCGCCGGGTCTGGTGGCCAAGCGTTCGCCGCTCGAGTTGTTGCAGGGTCTGCGGTTACCGCGTGTGATACTGCCGCCTGCGCCCGTGGGCAACATACAAGATGCGGCATGGCGGGAGGCGGTCCAACTGGCGGCTGATGCCGGGACCGGATTGCTCTGGTATGTCCGCCGACGCAATCTTTCGATCAGCGCCGAACGTGCCGGCAACGCGGTGTCTTTGACAGGAGCCGTGGAGCGCTTCCAGAGCCTCGGAGTCAGGGAGACGACGAGAACACCGGCTGAGGGGGGCCGATCCGCAATGTCTGAAACCGGACCCACCGCTCCAGCAGTCAAGCCGGCGAGCGATTCGTCGCCCAGAAGAACTGGTGGCCGAGCACGTTCGCGAAGAAAGGGGTGATGGTATGACTGAACCGCTAGGATCCCGGCAACCTGTTCGCCCGATTCAGCGGCCATTCCCTGGCGAATCGGTACTGGGGATCAGTCCGCCACTCGATCGGACCGTCGCTCCCCTCTGGAATCGGCGTGCGCATCTCTATACGGGGCGAAGCCTCAGCGATACGATTTTGACCGTGGAACAAACCGGCCGGGTCGGACATCTCACGGCAACCGGAGCCATGCTGTCGAGCGGTACGGTCCAGGGTTTGGACGTCGTGTTGGAGCGGAGTGAGGGCGGAGAGATTGTGGTTCTCTTGCCAGGTTATGGGGTGACGTCTGCCGGTGAAGACGTTGTCGTGGCCAGACCGCAACGGGTTCGCGTCGCAGATATTCCCGTGATCGTTCCTGGCTTGGCCAGCGGCGATGCGCCGGTTGGCGAGAGGCTTGGGAGTCTCTTGGCGTCCGGAGATCCGGTTGTGGGCATGTTGGTGCTCCAGCCGGTCGTCGTGGAGCAAGTGGCCGATGCGGATCCCACGGATCCCTGTGAGCAGGACCCTCAGAGTTTTGCCTTCGAAGATTGGCAAGTTGTGGATGGTTGCCGCTTGTGTTGTGTCCTATGGCAAGACTCATGGCTGCCACGTCCGGCGTTTGATGCCCAATGGCGGAATCGGCTGGCCTATGCCCTCTTCGACTGGGAACAACGCAACCCTTCGGTGGATTCCCCCTGGAACCTGGTGGGGTTGCCGGTGGCAATGATCGGAGGGCAAGGCGGGGTGGTGTCGTTTCTGGACAGTGCCGCGGTGGTGCGGATGGGAGGCAAGCGCCCGTGGCATCAGGGCTTGTTGGCACAGTCTGGCACACCATTTGTGTGGCAGGCTCGGTTGCAGCAGTTTGCCGAACAGGTCGCCGAGATGCAGGCGGAGTCGGTATCGATTGAAGCGATCGCGCAGGCTTGCCGGTTTCTTCCGCCAGCCGGACTTTTGCCGAAAGATGCATTGGCTGTGGGGAGCGCGGGCGCGACGGGTCGGGCGTGGACGAATCGGTTCTTCCCCGAAGGTTTCATTGTGGACCTCGCCCCGATTCCGATCGAGCAGTTAGACGCAATGATGACGGCCTGTGCGTCCCTGGCGCCGTTGAATATGACTCGTCCTGAACGAGTGCGCGTATTGGTTCCGGTTCCCCAGTCGTCGTTTGAGCCGGACTTATTACTGATGGCGCAAGTCGATCCGGAATTTCAGGCGACCATCGCTCAGTTTGCCGAGGTACGTGGGAAATGGCTGCGCCGGCGTGCCGATCTGCGGGAGATGGCCAGCGCGCTCAATCGGTCGATCGTGGGAACGCCCCTCGTGTATGAGGCCCCGGATCCGGAAGCACTGGAGACAGAAGTGGTGGCCGAGGATCCATTGCTCGGGACCGCGGGGCCCTTGGCAGAGCCGGAAGATGCCTATGGAACGACCGTAACCCGCACGGCAACCGGCCCGCCGACCTATAGTGTGACGGCGTTTGAAGCCTTACGAACCGCACTCGATACGTCTACGCCGTTAAGCGATGCGGAAGTGGCCGAATTGTCAAAGCGGGGGTTGTCGCCGTTCGTCGAATTTCTTGAAGAGAAAATTCGTCGTGCCAACGACACGGTCGATTTCGGGTTCTTGCAGGTCCAGACCAATATCTATCGCATGCGTCAAATCATGTTGGGGAGCGATGCGGCCAGCCGCCTTGTGACGTCACCGGCCCTCGCGTCGATTGCCCAAGGTGAGAGTGCGTTGGCGACACGTGAGGACTTGGCGAACTTTCTCAAACAAAGCGGCGGTACGGTTCCGACAGCCGGAACGGGGCCCATGCGCGCGATCGACACGAAAGCGGCTGGAGCATTCCGTGCTACGTCGGCCGGGAGTAAGACGGCAATGGGACTGAAGGCGGCGAGCGTCGTCCGGAGCGGGTCCGGTTTATCCGCAGCCCTGTCCGGTGGGAATGTCCATTCAGGCCTGTCGGTCGGGGCAGGGATCACATTGGATCGTGGCGTGCAGTTCCCCGGTTTGGTTGGTGGGGTGGGGGCAGTGGAGTTGGCACGGACGCCGTCGGTGGCCGAGGTGGTGAAGGAGGAGTCCAGCGGCGCGTTTGTGAAATCAGCATTGACCGAGAAAGTGGCCAATGCCCAAGACGTGGTGAATCAGGCTCCGATTATTGGAAAGCCGCTCGACTTCAGAACGGTGTCCGTGGCCGAACGGTTGAAGGAACCGCCGGCTCCTGAAGCCAAGAACTTCAGTGTGGCTTCGAAGTTCGATCTGGTGTCCAGTTTGGCTCAAATCGATTTAAATATCGAGGATGTCCGGATTCCGGGGTTCTTGGAAACGCGAAATGGACAGCGGGTGCCGGTCGAGAAGACGGTCAAAGAGATTCGAGACGGCAACCTTGCCGGGCAGATTTTGCAAGGGGTGCATGACCCCGATCCGACGGACGGCGATGAAGGCGCATTTTTCTCCGCCGGCGTTCGCGCCGTAGACCATACCGTGGCGACGTTGCGGATGGTCGAAGGCCGAATTGCGGGCTACCGTCAGGCGATTGGCCAATGCCAAGCCGCGCTGGCGGCCTTGCAAGGTGTGGCGTCCCGACTCGATCAGCGGCTGCATGTGGTGGGCCAGGAATTGGCCGAGGCGCGGCACGATGTCGGTGTGGCTCGCGCCTTGTTGGCGGAAGAGTCGGCGCGTGTGAATGGGATCAACGACCGGCGCGAACGAATCCTTCGCGAGCAGGTCTCGTGTTATGCCTTCGTGCGTCCTCGTCAAAAGACCGCGTTGATGGATGTGCCGATGCGGTCGCTCGATCCCGGGTTGGCGGAGTCTCCCGTGCCGGCCTGTTTGGCCGGGCATGAAGAGGTGCCTCAAGCATTGCGTGCGATGGTGGCCTTGTTTCGCCATGCGCCGGTCAAGTGGTTCCCGCGTTTCCCTGGATTGTTGGAGAAACTGGACCGCGTGGACATGCTCCAACGGACGATTGTGGAGGCAAAGGCTAGCCTGCAAGCGCTCGGCACAGCCGATCTTGCCGAGGGCGCAGCCACTGTGGTGTCCTCGGGTGTAGGCGATCGGCTGGGGCTCATGGTCAGCGGGGTCTATGCGGCTCAACGATCGGTAGTGATGGAGCGGCGTCTCGATCTTTCAGGATTCGACGCGAGTCAGCTCGCGAACACCAGCTGGACTCAAATGCTCAGCCATGCCCATGACTTGCTGTCGCTGGGCGATGTGCTCGAAGGGCGTCATGGGCAAGCTGAGCTGACGACCCAGGTTTCACGGGAGTTGGCCGACATGGCCAATGTCGCGGCCTGTCTCTACGCGCAGTTCGGCGACGTGCGTCCTGTTCTACGATTGGAATGGGCGGAACGGCTCAGCCAGTTTGACGCACCCGCGAATCTGCGCAATCTATCGACATTGCCCCGATGGGCCGAGGTCGAGCCACTGGCACGCCGGTCCATGCAAACGCTCGCCGATTGGCTCTATGGCCAGGTCGATGCCAGAAATACGCAGGCGGTCGGGCTGATGCACGATCTGGTTCGAATGTGTCTCTTGCTGGCCAGTCATGCGCCGGTCAACCAAATTATTGCGGGGCATGTCGAGAAACCCACGACGGTGAAGCCCGGGAGCCGGATTCCGCTCGTGATTAGTCCGGGAGCGGTACGAGTCGGCATGCATGTGTCTCTGTACGCCGGATCGCAGATTGTGGCTCAGGGGCTGGTCGAAGATGTCGGTAATCGGCAAGCCATCGCGCATGTCATGCAGACGGCTCTCCCGTCGGTCACGCTGTCAGCGCAGGCCGTGGCGCACTTTACGCAGGCGGCCGTCGCAATTGTTCGTGCTCGGTGAGGTTCCCATGCCGGTTGATGTTGCACGTCGCATCAGGACCGCGCGGCTTCGGGGAGGCTCGGAGCCGCTGATTCGCCGGGGAGCATTGCTTCTCGAAGATGCCTTGCGCACAGCATCGTTCCCTGGAACAGACCATGAACGACTGTTGCTGATTCGATCCCTCTCGCTGGGAGTCCTTCGTTCTGACAAAAGCGCCGCGCTGGTTGCGCGTCAACTTGAAGCACAAGTGGCGGAACTCGCACGTCATGCCGTCCATGGCGACGATCCTCGTGCCGCGGATGCGCTGGCCGTCTACTTTCACGATCGACTCGATGCTGTCGTCACCTTCATCCGACATCTGGCGCAGGGCGATGCCGGCAGGGTTAGGCGAGCGTGGTATTGGCGTCTGGCCGTGCCGGGATGGCAGCCAGAATCGACGGCTCTCCAAACCGGACGTGTGCTCCTTGGGTATCTGCTCAATCTTGGCATCGGTTCCCAGACGTTGGCGCAGGCGTTCCAGCATCTTATCGTCACGCACAGTCTTGATGTGATCCTGCAGGCAGTAGGAGAGCAGGATGGGATGATATTGCTGCAGCGATGCGGATGGTGCGATTCAGATCGTGCGACAGATTCGGCGTCGAGTCCGAATGCTGCGACCGGCATTATGCCGTTCCCTCGTGCATGGC
>JAUSMA010000038.1 GCA_030645475.1 Nitrospirota bacterium | reverse complement strand
CGCAGATTCAACTCCCCAGTGCATAACATTCAGCCGCGTCTGACCAGAGCCTGAAAGACCTCGTTGGGCGTTTTAAATCCGAGTGATTTTCTAGGTCTACGGTTGAGCAGGCGTTCGACCCTCGCCACCGTCGCCGGGTGGATTGTAGTGAAGTCCGTGCCTTTGGGGAAGAAGTCTCGGATGAGGCCATTGGTGTTCTCGTTCACGCCGCGCTCCCACGCATGATAAGGCGTGGCAAAAAAGACCTGTGCGCACAGGATGTCGGCGGTGTCCCGGTGCCTGGCGAACTCCTTCCCGTTGTCGTAGGTGATGGTGTGGACGTGGTCGCGCAACGGGTTCAGCCGATGCACCGTGGCGCGGTGCGTGGCCTTGGCGGTTGGACGGGGCAATTTCGAGATGGTCGTGAACAGGCTTTTGCGCTCGACATGGGTGAGCAGGGCGCCTTTGCGTTGCGCACCGACGATGGTGTCGCCCTCCCAGTCGCCGAGCCGCATCTTGGCCGCAACAATCGCGGGGCGCTCAGCGATGTCGATGCGATGAGGGATCACGCCTCGGCCGGCGTGCTGGGCACCACGCCGGTTATAGTGCTTGCCACGCCGTCGCAAGAACCGCCAGAGGTCGCCGCCCGCCCGCTTGTTGTCCCAGATCATTCGGTAGATCCATTCGTGGCTGAGTGCCACCCCGCGCTCGGCCCGCAACCAGAAGCTGATCTGCTCTGGGCTCCAGCGTTCCTCCCGCAGCTTGCGGGCGATCGCGCGCCGCACACGGAGGGTCAACTTGCGCGGCTGGTGTCGAACCTGCTGCTGTCGGGACTGCGCGTTGCGCTGCGCTTGCTGAAAGCGATAGCCCCGCTGCCCCGTGTTCCTGGCGAGTTCCCGGCTCACGGTTCCTTGGCTCAAGCCGAGCGCCTTGCCAATTGCGGCCTGGGTTTTTCCTGCCGTCCGCAAGGCGTAAATCTGGCACCGGTCTTCGTAGGTGATCCGACGATATGTGCGCATCAGTAACCCCTTGGTGTGCCAAGAGGTTACTCCATCACGCCGTCGTTGACGTTATGCACTGGCTACTTGAATCCGCGATGAAAAAAACCGACCATCCCCCGGGACTTCACTTCTTTGGCAATCTAGTAGATCTAGATTGCCATTTGCAGGACTTAAAGCTTCTTCTGCGAAAAACTGAAGAAATTGAATTCCCATATCACGAAGGAGCGGACGGGGACGACACTCTGATAACCGTCGATTTCCCTGACTTCACAAGGAAGAGCTTTATTGTGACACTCCTCATCGCACTCGACGACCAACTCAGGACCTATTGCGACCTTCTCAAGACAACAACAGGACAGAAGCTGAAGTGGGGAGATTTAAAAGGCTCGCCCTTAGATCGCTTCGTGACCTACAGCGAAAAAGCGTGCGGGCTGGGACCAGTTTGTGATGAACCAACTCGGCAGTTGCTCCAAGGTCTTATCGAAGTACGAAATTGCATAGTTCACAACAATTCATGCCTTGAAGGATTCAGCAAGCCAGAGGCCGTAGAAAGCTTTGCGAAGAAAGTTAAGGGCATAGAGATTCAAGAAGGTCGCATTTCCCTTAATCTTGAAGCCTGCAATCGCTGTACAGATATCGTTTTAGAATTCATGCAGAAGGCATATCATTCTGCATTAGAGCGATTTCCCCGATAAACCCCATCACGCACATGGATAACATCACTCCAGTCCTCTCCCTGATCGTCCCAGCTCTTGCTGTTTTTTTTCGGGCCTTTCAGCTCGCTTCACGTTGCCAGACGCCAAGTTCGGTCCTCACTTGATGTCGCAAGCAGGCAAATTACCGCCCCTATGCGCCAGGCTTGGATCAATGCTCTTCGAGATCTTCTTTCAAATCTTTGCAGTAGCTCCCACCACTATTTCGCCACTGGCTTCGACAACAGAGAGGACGGTGAGTACCAACGACTCACTCATCTGGAAACAAAAATTCAACTCATGTTGAACGCCAAAGAAGACGATCACATCCAACTCGAAAAACTGATTCGTGAGGTGCTTTCTTCTCTTGAGCGCGGGAAGAAGGGGGGACACCGCGTTCATTGCCGCTCACCCGAAAGTCATTAATCTGTCTCGCCAAGTGCTAAAGAGAGAATGGAACCGCATCAAAGAACCAATCGCTATGGCATAATCTTTCGGTCAGCCGGACCTGCCAAAAAATCCTCGCAGGCGGGCTACCTCCACGCTAGACACATAATATGATTGGTTTGGATCACGTGTCTTCCGGCAATACTATTGTCGTGGATGCACCATTTTTTGACGTTGAGTGGAAAGCATATGCAATTTAAACCCGATTATGGAATGTGAAGGATTTGGAGTCGGCAGTTTTCGCCTACGGGCGATGGCGACCTTCTCTGTTTCGCATCTCCCCCAAGGAGTCTCCATACTGGCCTTCGCTGCGCGCGTCCAACGAGGGAAGTCCGCGACCGCGCGTTGCGCGAGCACAGAAGATCATCAGGCTCCCGCAGGATGCTCAAAAAGGCCGTCCAGCAAGGCCGCAGGCGAGTCGAAACCGGAGGCGTACCCTCTGGGGTACGTTGAGGATTTCGAGGAGCCGAGAACGACGCTGGCGGGCTTTTTCAGCATCCTGCCAGTGACCGTTCATCCGCCCATCGTCAACACCACCCGAAAGCGCGCCTTGCCGCTCAGCATGCGATCATAGGCAGCCGCCGCTTGTTCAAGAGGAAAGGTCTCGATCATGGGCCGAATGCCGGTCAGCGCACAAAAGTTCAGCGTGTCTTCCGAATCTTTGGCGGTCCCGGATGGCCAACCTTGAATCGACCGGCGGGCGCCGATGAGTTGAATGGGCGTGACCGTAATGGCGTCGGCCGATGCGCCTATGACCAGCAGTTTGCCGCCGACATCGAGTCCATCGATCAACTCCGACATCGATTTACTGTTCGGCGCGGTAGCCAGAATGACCGAGGCGCCACCCATCTTGGCCAATTCGTTTGCCGCGTTAGTCTTCTCGGTATCGAGGTAACGAGCAGCGCCCAATTTCAGCGCCAAGGTTTCCTTGTCCTGCCCACGGCCTATTGCCACGGTGCGGAAACCCATCTTGTTGGCAAACTGAACGCCGAGATGTCCCAGCCCGCCCAGCCCCTGCACCGCCACCAGATCGCCCGCCTTCGCTCCGCTGTGGCGCAAACTGTTGAAGGTCGTGACGCCTGCACAGAGGAGCGGCGCCGCTTCCACCGACGAGAGGGTGTCTGGAATTGCTGCGACGGCTTCGCTCCTGGCGATCATGTACTGGGCATACCCCCCGTCTTCCTTGAACCCCGTGACTTGAAAATACTGACAGCCCATGAAATCCCCGCGACGACAGGAAACGCATTGTCCGCAATGTCCTCCGTGCCATCCCACTCCAACCCGCTGGCCCTTCTTCCAAATCGTCACACCCGATCCCACGGCATCAATCACACCGGCAACCTCGTGCCCCGTCACTCGTGGATATTGCAGGCCTGGCCAATGCCCTTCCTTCACAAAGACGTCACTATGGCAGACGCCGCAAGCCTCTATCCTGATGCGGACTGTACCAGGCCCCGGTTCCGGCACCTGACGATTCACGGTCTCGAACGTGCCGCCAGGACCACTGACTTGCACCGCAGTCATCTGTGACATGATCGGCCTCCTTGGGTTAGATTAAATGTGAATAGGGAAAGCCTAATCCTCTGAGAGCGTTGAGGGCAAATTCGTAGAGAACCATGGCGTGGATCTGCATGGTGTTCATGTTGGGTAGCACACGAACAGCAAACGCACTGCATCCGATATATAATGTGATCGAGTCCAGCCAGGTGCCGAGGTCATACGAACCGGAGGCGCTTATGAAATCCATAACACCGCTGCCCCTCATCCTCTCCGATTATGAGATCTCGCCTGAACAAGGGTTTCTCCCCCGAGACCCTCAAGAGCAGCTACCTGATTGCTCCACGCTGAACCAGCTCGGGCATGAGCTGCCGAAACTGCTCAGCGCCCGCATGGTCCGGTGGTTCATCGACGAGCGGCCCACGCTGCTTCCCTCCGTGCCTGCCTCCTGGCGCATCGAAGACTATCGGGCCGCGATGCGCATCCTCTCGTTTGCCGGCCACGCCTATGTCTGGGAAGTGCCGGACCAACCGGCCTGTGCTTTACCGCCCCAACTGGCTCAACCCTGGCACCAGATTGCCAAGCACCTCGGCCGGCCGCCGGTGCTCTCCTACGCCTCCTATGCCCTCGACAATTGGCGACGACTCGATCCTGCCAAGCCAATTCAGCTCGATAACATTGTCTTGCTGCAGAATTTTCTCGGGGGACTCGACGAAGAGTGGTTTGTCGTCGTGCACATCCAGATTGAGCGGGAAGCAGGGCCCGGGCTCGCCGGACTCGTGCGGGCGGTGAATGGCGCTGTCGCGGACAAGGAAGATGACACGTTGTTGGGGCTCGCCTCGCTGGCAAAGGCTCAGGAGGCAATGCGCGACACGTTGCTCAGGATGAAGGAGCGCTGCGATCCCTATGTGTACTACAACCGCGTGCGGCCCTACATCCACGCCTGGAAAAACAACCCTGCGCTCCCCGACGGCCTGAGGTACGAGGGGGTCGCGGCGTACGAGGGACGCCCGCAACAATTCCGCGGCGAGACCGGCGCGCAAAGCTCCATAGTGCCCTGCCTCGATGCAGGGCTGGGCATCGCCCATGCGCCGGATCCGTTAACCGTATACCTGCAAGAGATGCGAGACTACATGCCCCCGCGCCACAGGACATTCATCCAGGCTCTGGAAGAGACCAAGGACCATGGGGGCAGACCGGTGCTCTCCGGCTATGTCCGCGATCGCAAACTGAGCCGTCCCGATCTCTGGATGGCCTACTTCCGCTGCGTCGATCTGCTCGCGCAGTTCCGTGACATCCACATCGGTTATGCCGACAGTTACATCCACCGGCAACATCAATCCCACACGAGCAATCCCACTGCCGTCGGGACAGGCGGGACACCGTTCATGACCTATCTCCAAAAACATCTGGATGAAACCAGACAGGCGATTATTGACAGGAGAGGCGAGCAGGGATAGAAGCTTCCCACTTTCACAGAAGGAGGCACAAGATGTCGGTCATGTGTTCCCTGGCGGTCTGCAAAGCCCAAGAAGGCCTGTGCGGGCACGAGAAGGTGATGCTCAGCGTCGCGGTGCTCGCAGCTATTGGCTTTGGCGCCTATTTTCTGATTGGCTGACCTGAGCTGGCCAACTACCGTTCGTTTGGTCTTGCTGGGCCAAGGTGTTGGTGTGTGCCACGAGGGCCTTCTCTGTTCCACATCTCCCCCCAAGGAGTCGCCAAACTGACCTTAACTGCGCGGCGAAAAATGGGAAGATTCTAAATTACCCGAAGCGGTTGAACTTTTTTTGGCGGTGAGGCAGGTCAGGAATAGGCGCGACCTGAGGCGCCGGGGACTCGTCGAGGTTCTACCAGAGAGGAAAACGGAAACTAACTGAGTCTGCGAGGGAGTTTCCGAAGGCATTTTGCTAAAAGGGTGAGGCGAGTGTGATGATTTTGCCTACCGATAGACATCCTTTCTGTGTTCGATGGAGAGTACGTCCAGCCATTCGGAACCGGCAAGACGGTAGAGAATGCGATATGGCCACACTCGGTAGGACCACACCTTGTCTTTCTGAAACTGGCCCTTGAGGGGCTTGCCGTCAAGAGGATGCTCGACCAGGTGGCGGAGGGCTTCTTTGACTCGTTTTCGCGTGGGTTCGTCGAAATCCTTGAGGTCTTTGAGGGCTTGCGGCGTGAGTCGAACTTGCCTCAATGCTCTTCACCGAATATATCTTTGAAGGAATGAAACTTCCCCGCTTTCGCTTCTTTGAGCCCTTGCTTGAGGGCTTTGACTGCCTTCGGATTGGACAGCAACTCCAACGTCTCCACCCAGCTTTCGTATTCATCGGCGCCCATCACAACCGCTCTGGGAGTGCCGTTCTTCGTCACGACGAATCGTTCAGACAGACGTCCGGCCTTGTCGACAATATCCGAGAACTGGTCTCTAGCTTCTTTCAATGAAATGGTCTTGGTCATGGATATCTCCTTACGCTTGATAAGTGTACAGAATTATGGCTACTTCGGCAAGGCCTTCTTGACAAGACTGTCGGGTGGCGCAAGTTCTCCGTATCCTTTCCAAAAGGAGATGAATCATGTCAGTGATATGCTCCCTGGCGGCCTGACGGATGTGGTCGGGAAGGCGATAGTACGCTTCCCAAAAGCTGGGCAGCGTGTGGGAGGTCAAAGCTTGTCAAAATTTATCGAAGTGGCATTCTCTGCGGCCACCTCTGCTCGAGCGTTACGCGCAGCTGCCGCCAAAAAATTCTGGCTTCTCCGAAAGACCTCGTCCCATTGTGCGTCATCGCTCGATTCGGCGACAAGTTGACGCAGAGCTTCGAGCACCTGTACCTGCGCCTCTTCCGACAAGCGCTCAAGCAACTTAATAGCCGTTTCTGTGGTCTGACTCATGGGTGTCCTCACTCCTGTCGCTACTCTAGCGGAGGTTCGTGTAAACCTCTAGCAGGATGCTGGAAAGGTCCGCCAGCATCTATGGCCTAGATGGAGTGCATGCGTGAATAGTGACTCGCGCAGAGCTGCCCGGTCGATCCTCAAGTTCGCGCGCCTATCTTCTCCCTTGAGAGCGGGCTAGAAGGTCTCCCACTTCGCGTGTCCAACGAGGGGAGTCCGCGACCGCGCGTTGCACGAGCACAGGAGACCATCTAGTCTGCCATCTCATCTTCTGACGGCGCTTTTACACCCCTCATAAGGGAGTGGCCAGATTGTCGTTCACTGCGCGCGTCGAACGAGCACATTCTTATCGTGCGCGCTCCGCGAGCAAGAAGGACATCCGGCCGCTCCCGCTCTCCTGTCAGCGCACGGTTACGATCGTCACACCATCCCCGCCTTCTGCACGATCACCGGGACGAGTACCAGCAACATAGGGGGAGTCTTTCAAATACTCTCGCAAGGTCGCTTTGAGCTTGCCGGTGCCATGGCCATGAATGATGCGGAGAAGCGGCACGGCCTCCATCGTCGCGCGATCCAGCGCCGCAACCACCTGGTCCAACGCCTCGTCCGCCGCCCTTCCTCGCACATCCACGACCGTCTGTTCATCCAGCCCCAGCCCGCCTCCTAGCTGGAACCGGCGTGGGGTCGATGGTGCTGACGCCGGCTTCGACTGTGCCGCTTGCCCCCGTGCGAGTCCCACGAGATTCGCCACTGTCGCGAGCAGTTCTCCTGCCCCCACCTTCACCCTCACGCGTTTCTTTCCCTGCGTTGTTTCGAGGAGCGTGCCGGTCATGCCGAGCCCACTAATCTCGACCTGATCTCCCACCCCCAATTGCTCAAGCGGAATCGGCGTCCCGGCTGGAGCCAACTCGGCTCTTGTTTGCGCCTCGAGCTCGAACAATCGTTGCTTCGCGGCTTTCGCTTTGATCAGCTTCTGCTCACCCTTGACGGTATCGACCGTGGCCTGTACTTCCGCCCGCGCGCGACTGAACTGTTCACTGAGTTTTCGCTTGAGACCCCTCTGTGCTTCCCGTTCAGTCTCTTCCAAGTGAGCCAACTGTGCCTTCGCTCGTTGTTCCGCCTGCTCCGCTTCCCGTCTGGCCTCGACCGCGCGGGCGAGGTCATCGGACAACTGCCGCTGCGTCGCTTGCAGATCCTGCAGCATCGCTTCCATGGCCCGCTCATCTTTGTGGAGCTTCAGCCTCGCCTCATCCAGCAAGGCCCGGTCCATTCCCAACCGGCCGGCAATCTCCAGCGCAGACGATCCCCCAGGCACCCCCATGAAGAGCCGATAGGTGGGTGAAAGCGTCGCGACGTCGAACTCGACGCTGGCGTTCGCAAAGCCTGGCACCATATGGGCCAGGGCCTTCAGCGATCCGTAGTGGGTGGTCGCGACGACTTTCATGCCCAACGTGGCCAGCCGGCAGAGCAAGGCTTCGGCTAGGGCCGCGCCTTCTGTCGGATCGGTCGAAGTGACTGGTTCATCGAGGAGGACCAGCCATTGCCGCAATTCAGACTCGTCGCCGCTGCGCTGACGGTCCGCTTCATCGAGCAACTGAATCATTTGGGTCATGTGTGCAGAAAAGCTGGACAGGTCGCGGGCCAGGTCTTGGGCGTCGCCGATATCGGCATAGACATCGGGAAAGAACGCCATCTCGGATTCTGCGTCGCAGGGCAGGTGCAATCCAGCACGGACCATCAAGGCAAAGAGCCCGACGATCTTGAGCGTCACGGTCTTCCCGCCCGTATTGGGCCCTGAGATGACGAGCACCTGGATCGATTCATCTAAGAGAATATCGTTGGCGACGACCTCCCCTTTCGACAACACAAGGAGGGGATGCCTGGCCTGCAGCAGCGTCACACGTCCTTCGTCGTTGAGCACGACAGGCTGCGCCTTCAGCTGGCGACCGAACGAGGCCCGCGCCGCGATCCCGTCCAGCTCGGCCAACGCCTCAAGCCCTGCCAGCATGAGCTCGGCTTGCGCGGCGACGAGGGCAGACAACTCACGGAGGATACGTCGCACCTCCCGTTCGATCTCCAGATCCGCCACTTTGATCGAATTGTTCAGCTCGACCAGCTCACGCGGCTCGATAAACACTGTCGCCCCGCTGGCTGACACGTCATGCACGATCCCCGGCACCCGCCCCCGCATATCGGTTTTCACCGGGATGACATAGCGGCCTTCACGCTGGGCAAAATACTGTTCTTGGAGAATCTCCTCGAAACGGCGCGAGTGGAGCATCTGATCTACTTGATGCCTGATCTGCTGTTTGAGCGCATGCGCCTGATGCATCAAGCGCCGCAACTCCGGCGTCGCCGACTCTTTCATCGAGCCGTCTTGGTGGATTGCTGCATCCAGCGCGCTTTTCACGGGGCGCAGCTCCCCTGCCGATTGCAGGGATTGCCCGACAGAACCCAACGCAGGGGCATCGTGCTGGTGCCGCACGACAAACCGGCCGCTCTCCTCCAACAGCTCCAGCACAACTGCGCAGTCCCGGAGTTCGAGGAGCTCCAGCGCCGCCCCTTTCTGAGCCCGGGCGAGTGGATCTCGAATATCCGGAAATACGAAGGGCGGCAGACCATCGCCCGCATCCTGCAGCCGCCCCATCTCCGTCGTTTCCTGTTGGCGCCGGATGGCATCCTCTAGATCGGCGGCCAATTCGAGCACACGACAACGCGCTGCCCCCATGGTCGAGCGGGCGTGACCGGCAAGAGCCTCGAGCAATCTCGGCCACTCTAAGACCTTCGTGGTTTGTTCGAAGAGATTCACTGGTACCTCTGGGAGCACATTTCAGGCTGGGACCGACGAACTCTAACGAACCCAGAGACAGAGACGCAAGGCAGCGGTCCGCGAACCTTGTCGTCACTCTGCTGAGACCCGGTCCAATTGACAGCGAAACTTCTGTGATCCTGCGCGGAGTTACCGCTTTGGTATGGCTTGACAAGGCCTAGGGTGGTCGATACTATCGCCATCATTGTGGCCGGTGATGGGACCGGCCCATTTTTATTGAGGAACTACTCGTCATGGCTATTCGGATCGGGATCAATGGATTTGGGCGGATCGGACGGAACGTCCTGCGGGCATCACTCGGTGATCCCAGCCTACACATTGTCGCAATTAACGACCTCACAGATGCGAAGACGCTCGCCTATCTCTTAAAGTACGACTCGGTCCACGGGACGTTACAGGGAAGCGTCGAGGCCAAAGACGATCAGATTTTCGTCGACGGCAAGCCCATTAAGGTGCTGGCGATGAAGGATCCCAAAGACCTGCCCTGGAAGGATCTGGAAGTCGACATCGTCATTGAATCGACCGGACGTTTTACCGACCGCGAAGGCGCGGGGAAACACATCGCTGCCGGAGCCAAACACGTCATTATTTCCGCGCCAGCGAAGGACCCGGATGTCACCATCGTACTAGGCGTCAACGATGAAGCCTACGACCCGAAGGTGCACCACATCATCTCCAACGCCTCCTGCACGACCAACTGCCTGGCTCCCATGGCCAAAGTACTGTTGGATAATTTCGGCATCAAGCATGGCGTCATGACCACGATCCATTCCTACACCAACGACCAGCAATTGCTCGACCTGCCCCACAAAGACCTGCGGCGCGGGCGCGCAGCCGGCATGTCGATGATCCCGACCAGCACCGGCGCGGCGAAGGCGCTGCATCTCGTCCTGCCGCAGCTCAAAGGCAAGATCGATGGCCTCGCGATCCGCGTCCCCACGCCGAACGTCTCGCTGGTGGATTTGACCGTCGAAACCGAAAAAGACTGCGACCTCGCATCCGTCAATGCTGCCTTCCTGAAAGCGGCAAATGGCCCGATGAAAGATATCCTGCATTATTCTGAAGACCCCATCGTCTCGATCGACCAGAAGGGCGATCCCCATTCGGCCACACTCGATGCCCCGCTCACGATGGTCATCGACAAGCGGATGGTCAAGGTGACGGCTTGGTACGACAACGAGTGGGGCTATTCATGCCGGGTGCGAGACTTGATCAAGGTCATCGCGGCAAAAACGACAGGACTGTAAGCGTCAGGCTGGGGCTGCCCGCCTCCGCCCGATGTTGTACGACGCTGACTGGTATGGCTGGTAGGACCGACCTCACGGAGCCGCTATGAATCTGCGCAAACAAACGATCGACGACGTCGTCCTGCGAGACAAGCGCGTCATCATCCGAGCCGACTTCAATGTCCCGCTGGACGATGCGCACCAAATCACCGACGATACCCGCATTCGCTCGACGCTGCCGACCATCAATCGCGCCATCGACGACGGCGCCAAGGTGATCCTCTGCTCGCACCTGGGCCGGCCGAATGGAAAATTCGACCCCAAGTACAGTCTGGCCCCGGTCGCCAAACGCCTGGGACGGCTCATGGGCAAAGAGATTCTCTTTGCACCGGACTGCATCGGCCCGGCAGTGGAAGCGCTGGTTGCCAAAATGAAGTCGGGAGACGTCCTGCTTCTTGAGAACCTCCGATTCCATCAGGGTGAAGAAAAGAACGACGATGCCTTCTCGAAAGCGCTGGCGTCCTTGGGCGACGTCTATATCAACGACGCGTTCGGCGCTGCGCACCGGGCCCATGCCTCCACGGTCGGCATCACCAAATACATTCCTGCTTCGGCGGCCGGCTTCCTCCTCAAGAAAGAAATCGAATATCTCGAAGGCGCCGTCGAAAATCCAGTGCGTCCGTTTGTCGCCGTGCTCGGCGGGGCGAAGGTGTCGGGAAAGATCGGCGTCATCGAGAATTTGGGCAAACGCGTCGACAAAGTCATCATCGGCGGCGGCATGGCCTTTACCTTCCTTAAGGCGAAAGGAATGGAGATCGGCAACTCCCTCGTCGAAAACGACATGTTGGACTTTGCCAAAGGCATCGAGGAACATGCCCTCTCCCGCGGCGTGAAGTTCTATCTGCCAGTCGATTGTGTCGTCGCGGCCAGCCGCGAGCTTGGAGCGGAATCGAAAATCGTTCCGGTCCAGGAGATTCCGAAGGGGTGGTACGCCCTCGACATTGGCCCGGCCTCCGTCAAACTCTTCAACGAAGTCGTCCAGAACGCGAAGACGATTCTGTGGAACGGACCGATGGGCGTCTTTGAAATCGATGCCTACGCGCGCGGGACGCTTGCCATGGCTCACACGGTTGCCAATGCCTACGCGCTCACGATCGTCGGCGGCGGCGAAACGGCTCTGGCCGTCCATCGAGCCGGCGAGTCGGAGAATATGTCGTTTATTTCGACCGGCGGCGGCGCCGCGCTGGAATTGCTCGAAGGCAAACAACTCCCGGGCCTCACCGCCCTCCCGGATCGAGTCGCCTAACCGCTCATCGTCACGCTCACACCCTCTACCAACATCGAGACACCAGTGCGCAAACCCCTCATCGTCGGCAACTGGAAGATGAACAAGACGGCCTCGGAGGCCGCCACCTTCATTCGAGACCTCCTTACGCGACTCCCTGCGGCATCCCCCAACGCTGACATAGTCCTTGCGCCACCCTTTACCTCCCTCGAATCGGCCCGCAAGGCCTTAGGCCCCTCCTCATGGATCAACCTCAGCGCACAAAATGTACATTGGGAGACGCAGGGAGCCTTTACGGGAGAAATCTCCGCTCCGATGTTGCGCGATCTTGGGTGCCGCTATGTGATCGTAGGCCATTCTGAACGCCGCGCGTTGTTCGGCGAACGAGATGAGACGATTCAGAAGAAAGTCCTGGCAGCGCTCACGCAGGGCCTGTCACCGATCCTCTGTGTGGGAGAGTCGCTGGCTGAACGAGAGGCAGACCAAACAGAATCGGTCGTCACGACTCAGCTCACCGGCAGCCTGGCTGGCTTTACCGCGCAGGATCTTGCAACCGTCACCATCGCCTACGAACCGGTCTGGGCCATCGGCACAGGACGAGCAGCCACCACGGAACAAGCTGTGGCCGTACACCGCTCGATCCGCGCGTTCGTAGCGACCGGCTGGGGAGAAGCCACGGCATCGACCATCAGAATCCTGTATGGTGGAAGCGTCACGCCTCAAAATATTGCATCTCTTCTCTCCTCGGATGCGATCGACGGAGCATTAGTCGGCGGGGCTTGTCTCAACCCCGACTCCTTTGCTACAATCGTCGGCATTGCTCAGACACAGCGGGCCTAACGGATCGGAGTGCCATGTATACTTTTCTTATCGTCATTCACGTCATGATCTGCTTTCTCATGATCGGCGCCATCCTCTTACAGTCTGGTAAGGGCGCTGAGATCGGCGCGTCGTTCGGAGGCTCCAGTCAGACCGTGTTCGGGAGCCGTGGTCCAGCTAACTTCTTGAGCAAATTCACGGTCGTCGTCGCGGCCATCTTCATGTTCACCTCGTTGAGCCTCGCCATCATGGCAAGAGAACGAACGTTTTCCTCCACGGTGATCGACCTCAAAAAGAAAGAGACCTCTCAGACCGCTCCGGAAACTCCGGCGACAACGCCGGCAGCCCCAGCCGCTGAAACCCACGCCCCTGGCGACGCAGCCCCCGCTCATTAATCGGACGCTGAAAAAATCAGCTAGCTTCGTTCTCGCATTGCTCAGACCCTCACCGTATCCTACGGGTACGCCTCGGGCCTTCACTTGCTGTGGCCTTGCTGGACGGCTCGCTATGAGCGTCCGGAAAAATCAAGAAATCGGCAGGTACGAGACTGGTCGCACCGATGCAGGAGCACAGGCCCCTGCGCGCCTACGAACCACTACCTGATCGTTGGAATTGCGATGAGCTAGATGCGGGTGAGCCAGGCCTCGTGGGAGGAGTCTTCCCCGCGCACGATGGAAAAGAACGTCTTCTGCAGAGCTTGCGTGATCGGTCCAGGCTTGCCGGTCCCAATACGGCGATTGTCGATTTCCCGCACCGGTGTGAGCTCAGCCGCTGTCCCGGTCACGAAGACTTCATCGGCGATATACATGTCATCGCGCGTGAAGCGCTCCTCGGCCACGGGGATCCCCTTCTCGCGGGCCAAGTCGATGACGGAACTTCTGGTGATGCCGTCGAGAATCGAGGTCAGTGGCGTGGTCTTAATCCGCCCTTTCCGCACGATGAAGATGTTCTCCCCCGTGCCTTCGGATACATACCCCTCTGTATCGAGAAGAATGGCCTCATCGTAGCCGTCGGCTTTGGCTTCTCGCTTCGCGAGAATCGAATTCACGTAATAACCAGAAATCTTCCCTCTCGTCATCGAGACGTTGACGTGATGCCGGGTAAACGAGGACACGCGGGCGCGCATCCCATTCGCCAGGGCATCGTCGCCGAGATAGGCCCCCCATGTCCAGGCTGCGATCGCGAGCTTGATCGGATTGTCACCGGGATAGACCCCCATCGCGCCATGCCCGATGTAGACGAGCGGACGAATGTAGCAGGCATCCAGCTTATTGACCCTGACCGTCTCCACGATGGCCTCTGCGACCTGCTTCCTGTCGAAAGGCAACTGCATCATGCCGATATGGGCGGAATCAAACAGCCGATCCACATGCTCTTGTAACCGGAAAATCGCGGAACCGGACTTCCCCTTGTAACAGCGAATCCCCTCGAACGCAGCCAGTCCATAATGGAGCGAATGGGTCATGACATGGACATTCGCGTCCGCCCAATTGACGAACGACCCGTCCATCCAAATTTTTCCTTGAGGCTCAAGCATAAGTGGCAACCATACAGAGGTGAGTCAGAGTAAGTCGAAAACGGAATATAGCAGCGGGCCGGAAGGAGCGTCAAGCAAACGGGCCAGGCAAGGCCTGGAGAGGGCAATGAAGGATGCCGCACGCTCTCAGCGTGGCATCTGATGGGCACGAATCTGCTGATTCATGGCAGTGGCGATGTGTTTCGCCGATACGGGACTGATATGGATGAAATCCACACCGAAATCATATCCATCGACCCAGCGAACCGTGACCAGTTCAATTTCTATTGTCGGGCCATCTTCCGCAAGTGAGAGACGTAACGCTAAGCAAAGACCTGGCTTCACCGCATGTTCGCCTTGAATGCGCATGCCAGATTGAGAGAGATTGGTCACCACACCCTTCCCGACGCTATCTCCGCTGAGATAGTAGAGCACGCGCCAGATTGGGATGCGCCGATAGGGGCGAAGCACGAATCGAGTGCTTTTGGGTTTGGCAAGACTGGACTTCGGGGCAACGGCCATAATGTTGTCTCCAATCTGTGAAATGACTCGACGATAGAATAGCAGCATACCCCCAGGGGCCGGAGCTGGATAGCCCACGAATAGGTTAGCCCGAAGGAGGGGGTCCGACTGACCCTGTCGAGATAGAATCTCAGGGGAAGGTACGCCTTTACCTTGACAGCCTTCGAACCCCTGTGTTACACAATCATCTTCTGTAACGGAGGCAGGTGTGTATGTACGCAATCATTGAGACGGGCGGCAAGCAGTATCGCGTTGAAACTGGATCGTTGGTCCAGGTGGAATCCCTTCCCGGCGAAATCGGGGGGACGATCGACCTCGACCAGGTTCGACTGGTTCACGGCGAAAAAGGCATGGAAGTCGGGCAACCGTTGGTCAAAGGGGCCACCGTCAAAGCCGAAATCATTGCCCAGGATCGCACGCGTTCCATCACCATTTTCAAGAAACAACGGCGCAAGAACTATCGGCGGACCCGTGGCCATCGCCAGGGCTTCACCAAGCTGCGTATTACCGGTATCGAAACAGCCTAACGAGGATCAGTCATGGCAACAAATAAAGGCGGCGGATCAACTAGAAACGGGCGCGATAGCAATCCGCAATATCTCGGGGTCAAAGCCTACGGTGGAGAGACCGTGAAAGCCGGATCTATCCTGATCCGTCAGCGAGGAACGAAGTTCTTCCCCGGCTTCAACGTGGGCCTCGGTAAAGACCATACCCTCTTCGCCCTCATCACGGGGATTGTAAAGTTCGAACGTGGCCGTGGACGGAAGAAGATCAGTGTCTACTCCGACTCCGTACCTGCGGTTTCCTAGCGCATCTTTCTCTCTTCTCTCGTCACAACTTCGTTACCCGCGAGGACTCCCGGCATGACTGTACGTGCAACGGGATGCTCCTCGCAGGCAATGGTCTCACAGCTCTCACACTGAAGAAACGGTGCGCCGATGTTTGTCGATGAAGTCCGTATTCGTATCACAGCCGGCCGAGGCGGCGACGGCTCATGCAGTTTTCGGCGCGAAAAGTTTGTGCCACGCGGCGGACCTGACGGCGGCGATGGCGGCAACGGCGGCAACGTCGTATTCGAAGCGTCGCCTCGCATGACCACGCTCCTCGATCTCCGGTACCAAAAACACTACGAAGCGGAGGTCGGTCGCCAGGGAGGCGCTGCCAATTGCTCCGGAAGATGCGGCGAAGATGTGGTCGTGAGCCTTCCTGTCGGCACCGTGATCTTCAACGATGAAACCAACGAGGTCATGGCCGACCTGGTCGCTCCCGGACAGCGATTTGTGGCAGCACATGGGGGCCATGGCGGACGAGGCAACAACCATTTCGCAACCCCCACGAACCGCACGCCCACAGAGTTTGAAATCGGCACTGAAGGCGAGGTCCGGTCTCTCAGACTTGAGCTCAAACTGTTGGCCGACGTCGGACTGGTCGGTTTTCCCAATGCCGGAAAATCGACGCTTATCTCCGTCATTTCGGCCGCACGACCCAAGATTGCCGACTATCCCTTCACCACGCTGGTGCCAAATCTTGGAATCGTGCGCTGGGGAGAAAAGGGCAGCTTCGCCGTCGCAGACATTCCCGGAATCATTGAAGGCGCCCACGAGGGCAAGGGCCTGGGACTCCGGTTTCTCCGGCATATCGAACGCACATCGTTCCTGCTCTATCTGATCGACGTGTCGGAGTGGGCCCCCGAAGAACCGGTCAACACCTTCAAGGTCATGCGTCAAGAATTGGCCGCCTACGATGAGCCGATCACCGCACGCCCCTTCGCAGTCGTCGCAACTAAAATCGACGCGGTCGGAGATGGCGCGCGCCTACGCGAGTTGCAGAAATATTGTAAGCGCCATCGCTATCCGTGCCTTCCGATCTCTGCCGCCACGAGAGAAGGGCTCACGGAACTCGTCAACTATGTGGGGCAACAGGTTACGCAGCTTCGAGCCACGCCATGCGAGATCAGCTCCTAAAGCAGGCCACCCGCATCGTCATCAAAATCGGGAGCAGTCTCATCGCATCCCGAGAGACTGGACTGCGCCCGGAACAGATCGATCGGCTCGCGGATGAAATCGCGAGACTCCGATCGAGCGGCCGTGAAGTTCTGATCGTCTCCTCCGGCGCGATTGTCTCCGGCATCAAGAAGTTAGGTCTGACGGAATACCCCAAAAGTCTCCCCGTGAAACAGGCAGCCGCAGCGGTCGGCCAGAGCCGGCTCATGTGGGCCTACGAAAAATCGTTTGAACGGCTCGACATCAAGGTCGCGCAGATCCTCCTGACGCACCACGACCTCGCCGATCGGCGGAGATTTCTCAACGCCCGCCACACTTTGAACGCGCTGATCGGGTTCGGCGTCATCCCCATCATCAACGAAAACGATACGGTCGCCGTGGATGAAATCCGCGTGGGAGACAACGATACGCTGGCCGCCGAGGTCGCCCATCTGGTCGATGCGGAACTGCTGATCATCCTGTCCGATATTGCCGGCCTGTTTACCGAGGACCCACGCAAAAACCCGTCAGCCACGCTGATTCCATTGATTCAGGACATTACCGAAGACATTGAGCAGCGGGCCGGGGCTTCCAGCTCATTCGAGGGAACCGGGGGCATGGCGACGAAGGTCCGGGCTGCCAAGAAAGTCAGTGAGTATGGCGTGGCCACGTTGATCCTGAATGGGCAAGAGGCTGGCCTCCTCCCTCACGTATTGGCCGGCGGCCCTGGCGGCAGCCTCTTCCTTGCGAAAGAGCGTCGTTTCACCAGCCGCAAACATTGGATCGCCTTTACGCTCAGACCGCGAGGAACCTTGACGCTCGACCCAGGAGCCGTTGAGGCGCTGGCCCGGCGAGGCAAGAGCCTCCTGGCCTCCGGCATCGTCAATGCCAGCGGTCCATTCGAAGCGGGCGATGCCGTCAGCTGTCTCGATCAGGACGGCAAAGAATTCGCGAAGGGGTTAGTGAACTTCTCGTCCGATATGATCATCAAGATCAAAGGGCTCAAAACCACCGAAATCCAGCAACAACTCGGGCCTCAAGAATACGAAGAAGTCATCCATCGGGATAACTTGGTGATTCTCTAGCAGGATGCTGAAAAATTCCGCCAGCATCGTTCTCGCTTCGTTCAGACCCTCCACGTACCCCAAGGGTACGCCTCGGCCCTTCACTCGCTGCGGCCTTGCTGGACGGCCATTTTGAGCATCCTGCGGGAGGTTATTTCTTGAGTGCTGAACTATGATGTCCTCAGATTCTGAATCTCGGTCCTCAGCACCCAGCACTCAGCACTCCGGCATCCTTCGTCTCGGTCTCCTAGGCGGCAGTTTCAACCCCGTGCATAACGGTCACTTAGCTATTGCGCGCCAAACGCGCGAAGCCCTCGGGCTCGACCAAATACTCTTCATTCCCACGAGTCAACCGCCCCATAAGCCGAGCGGGAGCCTGGCCCCGTCCCAAGACCGTTATGAAATGGTCCGCCTGGCGATTGCTTCTGACCCCACTCTTGCCATCTCGGATATTGAAATCTGTCGACCCGGCAAGTCCTACTCCATCGATACGATTCGCCTGCTGCAGCAAGAATATGGCGCACAGACTCAGCTCTTTTTTTTAATCGGGCTCGATGCCTTTTTGGATTTTCCCACCTGGCGAGACCCTCAGACATTGCTGGAACTCTGTCAATTCGTCGTTCTCTCTCGGCCAGGCCTATCGTTTCGGTCACTATCCACTGTCCGCCTGATTCCGCCGATTCCAATCCCTTCGCTGGCAGACTTGGATGCAGGGCGGATTGCCAGAATCGAGGCACCGCTAGGGGCACAAGGCCTGACCTGCCTGAAACTACCGCCCTGCCCGATCTCTGCATCGGACATTCGCACACGAATTCGCCAAGGGCTGCCTGTGGTAAATCTGTTGCCGCCCTCCGTAGAATCTTATATACTTCGCCATCATCTATACCAAGAGGACCGCGATCGTACCAACAGCTAGATCCACGGCCCTCGCCATCGCCAAGGCCATGTTCGACAAAAAGGCCACCGACGTCCTCGTCCTCCAGGTCGCGCCTCTGACCTCCGTTGCCGACTATCTCGTCATCGGCTCTGCAGACTCGGATCGCCAAGCGAGTGCCATCGCCGATCATATCGACGACATCCTCACTCTCGCGGGCTCCAGAGCACGCAGCATCGAAGGCGCGAGAAATTCGCAATGGGTCCTGATGGACTACGGCGACGTCATTGCCCATATCTTCCGACAGGACGTCCGGGGACATTACGCCCTCGAACGGCTATGGGCCGACGCAAA
>JAUSMA010000037.1 GCA_030645475.1 Nitrospirota bacterium | reverse complement strand
GGCGAAATCCTCGGCGGCGGCTATGGCCACCGCCATGCAGTGCCGTCCGGTGTTTATTGAGACGGAGAAAATATCCGGGCTCGGGCCGTGGTTGCTGCTGCGGGGGCTGATTCCCGTGTTCGTGGTGGAGGTGGCTCCGGGGGAGCGGAAGGGACTGCCGGACATCCCAGGCTATGCAGGCCCGGTCTTGGCGGTGACGGGATCGGAAGGCAACGTCGAGCGGGCTGGTCGGGCTGTGCCTTGTTGGACGGTGCCCATTCCCACGGCACAGGAGCGCGAAGGCTTATGGCATCACGCGATCGGCGAGGGTGCTTCGGCGGGAGCGTTAGCACAGTCTCATCGCCATAGCAGCGCGCGGATACAGATGCTGGGTGCGATGGCGCGTCGTCAGGCGTCGTTGCAGGGGCGAGTTTCTCCGGATGTGGCCGATGTGGTGGCCGTTTCGGTGACCGGGGTGGGAACGGGCTTGGATACCTTGGCGCAGCCATTGCGCGATCCGATCCCTCATGAAGCGTTAGTGGTCCAGGCTTCCCTGCGGCGGGAGCTGGACGTGCTGGCGGTTCGCTGCCGGTTGCGTGAGGGGTTGGCCTCACCGCTGGGGGTGGCTGTGACGACGCGGTATCGTCCCGGCGTCCGCGCGCTGTTTGTCGGTCCGTCAGGAACCGGGAAGACCTTGGCCGCTGGCTGGTTGGCGACCTTGTTGGGATTGCCGTTGTACCGTGTCGATTTGGCATCGGTGACGAGCAAGTATATCGGTGAGACCGAGAAGAATCTTGCGCAACTCTTTGCCCAAGCCGAGCGGTCGGACGTGGTCTTGTTGTTCGACGAAGCCGATTCGCTCTTCGGTAAGCGCACCGAGGTGAAGGATTCCAACGACCGTTTTGCCAATGCGCAAACGAACTATGTGTTGCAACGGATCGAGTCCTACGACGGGATCGTATTGCTCACGAGCAACAGCCGGAGCCGCTTCGACGGTGCCTTTTCCCGGCGGCTCGACATGATCATCGAATTTCCCGCGCCGGGGCCTGAAGAGCGGCGGGATTTGTGGCTGGCACATTTGGGGGCCGGACATCGGCTCACCACGCAGGATCTCAATCGATTGGCGGCCACGGCAGATCTGGCAGGGGGGCACATTCGGAATGTGGTGCTGACCGCAGCGGTGCTTGCACAAGAAGCGCGGCGGCTCATCAATTATGCGGATCTGTTGGTGGGCCTCGTCGCGGAGTATCGAAAGCTGGGCCGACAAGTGCCTGCAGATTTGTTGAGGTCGATGTAGGACGTCCTGTAGACGGGGTATCCGTCGTATTGGTGGGTGTGAGGTGAAACGCAATACGGAGATGTTCGGGTTGTGCGTCGGGGGTGGTCGGGTGACAAGAGCGAGTGTTTCAATGGCGTTCCGGGCGTAGACGGCAGGGAGGATCATGCTGACAGCAGCCGTGGCGACAACGCGTGTGCCGGAGGCTACACCCAAACAGCGGTTTGTATCGTCGCCCGCATCGTATGCTGACGATCTCGCGGTGAATATTTCCGCCGTCGGTCTTCCGTTATTTTTGCAACCCAAGCCCGCCATCAGTCAACCGAACGATCCTGCCGAGCAAGAAGCCGACCGTGTCGCCGATCAGGTCATGCGTATGGCCGATCCCGCGTTGGCTGAGCGGAGTATCGATTCCACCATGAACCATACCTCGTCGATTCAGCGTTTATGCCAGGGGTGCGAAGACGAAGAAGCGTTGCAACGTCAGACGATACCATCGATGCCAAAGCCTCTAAGCTCAGACCGTGACGCCGTCTCGGCTACCCTCCGTCAGGGAGGCCAACCGCTTGATCCCAACACCCGCGAATTCTTCGAGCCGCGTTTCGGCACCGATTTCAGTGCCGTGCGCATCCACACTGATGCCCAGGCTGTAGAATCAGCTCGATCCGTCAATGCCCTGGCCTATACCGTGGGGCGTGACGTGGTCTTCAATAATAGCCAGTACGCACCACACAGCGACAGCGGCAGGCGTTTGCTGGCGCATGAGTTGACGCACGTCGTACAGGGTGGCGGTCTCGGTCTCATTGCCCGTCAGGTCAGGGAGGGGCCTACGACTACAATCCCGGAATGGCACCCGGGCGTCGCGCATGGCCATACGCCGACGGGACGATGGACTGATGTCCAGGCAGATGCGGCTGCTTCTTGCGCGGCCATAACCGGCAGCATGGGAATGTTCGGGCCGACAGTAGGGGGAGCGGTCGATGCCAGCATTGCCTGTGCCTGTGCGTCAATGTCCCCTGCGGATGTACTCGCAGTTGCACGCAACACGGTGTTGTCGAGCTCACCACTCGGGCAAGCGCATCTCGATCACTATCTTGCCGGTGGAGGTGTCAATTTGGCGGAGGATCTTGCCGACGTCATTCGCCGCGATTCGGGGGTTCGTAGTGTGCTCGCTATGGCGATTACCAGCAGTTTAACCGGGTACGTCACTATTACGCAGCCTGACTATGCGGAAGAAGATTTTCAGAATGCGTTTGGCGCCATCGACCGGATGGACTACGCGGTTGATACTGCTGCGGGGACGGTTCAGGTGTGGTTCCAGGATCGCTACGAATGGCATCCGGCAGGCTATGGGTATTCCCTGTTCCCTGGTGATGGAGTCAGAGGGACCAATTGCGTCCATGCGGCTGCAGTCGAGATGCAATCGTTAGGTGCCACGGACTATTGGATGTTCGGTAATGCGACGGTTCCGCTCTCGCTGATCACTGGCGCCAGAGGTACGGGTTCCGCTCCAGGCACGGCTCTTTGACTCAGGCAAGAGAAGGATGAATAGAGGCGCGGTGAATGTGTGAAACCGGCTTCGAATTCAGGAACCCAGAATTGAGCCGTCGGTGAATTAACTCGGGTGGGAGTCTTTTCAAGACTCGCCAAGTAACGTAGCGCTAGGCTGAGATGACGAGCGTGAAGATGTCGACAATAGCTGTATCCATAAAGCGTGTGCCGGATGATAAGCGGGAGCAGACGATTGTATCGTCGCTCGGCCATTCCTCAAAAGGCGCTCTGTCGAGTTCGACTGCCGGAGGTTTTCCGCTTTTTCTGCAGCCCAAATTGGCCATCAGCCAACCAAGCGACCCCGCTGAGTTGGAAGCGGATCATGTGGCCGATCAGATCATGCGGATGCCGGAGCCGATGGTACAGCGGCAATGTGCGACTTGCGCGGCGGGTGGGTCTTCTTGCCCGGCATGCGAGGAAGAGGAGCCGGTGAGGGTATCGCGGAAGGCGCAAGGTGTCACGGTTGGCGATGCTTCAGCCTCGGTCGATTCGGTCCTTCGCTCGCCAGGGCAGCCGTTGGGTTTGTCTGCTCGGGCCTTTTTTGAACCACGGTTCGGACGAGATCTTGGCGATGTCCGTATCCATACGGATCAGGCGGCTCAGCAGTCGGCGCAGGCTGTGAATGCGTTGGCCTATACGGTCGGTTCCCATGTTGTGTTTGATGCCGGGCGCTATGCGCCTCATTCACCTGATGGGAAGCGGCTGCTGGGGCATGAACTGACGCACGTGGTGCAGCAGACAGGCGAGGATGCCTCCATGCCAAGTGTGGCACGAAAGCAGACTGACTGGCCGGCCTGGCATCAGAAGATTCTCCAGGATTTGATTTCGATAGTGAGCGTGACGGCGAAGGACTCGGAGGATGTGCAGTGGCGTTGGCTTCAGCGGTATCTCTGTGGTCTCCCTCAAGATCGTGCGCAGAGTTTGCATTCGCGATGGAATCGGGGCACATTAGCCGTTCCTGGTAACAGGGACGATTTCCCGCTGTTCGTGCTGCAACATTTCCCTGTGAAGTATGACGAGGTTATAGCTCTGCTTGATGCCATTGGAACAGGGAACAAGCCTGCATCATGTGACTTTCCGCAGCCAGCCCCCGATCCCACCCCGACCCCAGAAGTCGACGAAGACGAGGATCAAGAGGATGAGACTGAGGAAGCGCCGGACACGGACGAAGCCCCTGAGCCAGGATATAACGAGTGCGATGATAGCACCTATTGCACCCCGTACCCCGATTTAAAGACCGCCCAATTAGTGAAGGAGGTTGTGAAGGACAACTTGAAGACCTATGTATTTAAGTTTCTTACTGGCGAAGCAGAGGAGTTGTGGGAGGCCTACATGAGCCGAAAGCCCGGAGATGATATGACTCCGAGGGAGTTCAGGTCGCCCGATAGTACGTTAGCGGAAAAGTTTGGCGATGATGGTCTCACGCAGGATCACCAGGAAAGCATTCTCCAGAACATTGTCGCCAACGCCAAGAAGCAGGCGATTGACGTCTATGAGGATAAGCCTGCTTTCTACCGAGTTGAGCATCTTGCCGATGCGTCTTTGCTGAGTACTCCGCTTGAATTCGACGATGTCATTGGCTCACCGAACACAGCGTTAACGGCTGGCGGAGCTGGTGGAAATGACCGGAGGGCCGTTTCAGGCATGATCGCCATTGAGCCTTCAGTGAAAAATGATATTACGAATGAGCAGAATTACCGAATCACCACCCAGTTGAGTTTATGGGTGAAAGATACGATCGATTTTTGTCCTGGGAAATGTGGCGCCTGGCTTGAGCAGAAAACATTGACCGTGCCACTGAGCAGGCTGGAAGCGACAGGATTGGTTTTTGATGTTCCGTTTGAGGTGTATGCCGATATCCCAACATTGTCCTACGACTATCTGGAAAGCGATTTGAGCGTGAGGGTGATCACCTGACGAACGTGTTAGTTGTGGCCTCAGGTGGCCTAATCATGCGCATGCTGCTGTACGCAATTTCAAATCGCCATAGAAGGAAAATGGCTCGGGGTCTATGTCGATGAGTATGGGGAAGGGGTTGACCTGTGAGTCGCGAAAACGGGTGACAGCTAGATTCCTCTCTTGAATGGTTCTGTTGCCTGAAGGGGCTAATCAGGTGGCACCATGACACATTTGGTCTAGCCATTGCCGTGTTATTCAACTCTGGGTATCCATGATGAGAACCAGCATGTCCACAGCAGTCTTAGCGAGAAGGCGTCCTGGGGAAATTGCCCCTGGGCCGATGGTTGCGCGCTCAACTGCCTCTCTCACAAAGAATTCTACCTCTGGTTCCACCGCCGTAGGCCTCCCGACTTTTCTCCACCCCAAGCTGGCCATCAGCCAATCGAACGATCCCTCGGAACAAGAAGCTGATCGGGTAGTGGAACAAGTTATGCGGATGTCGATGCCGAGGGTGCAGCGAACATGTGCGGGCGGTGGGTTTTCTTGTCCGACGTGCAATGAAGAGGCGCCGGTGAGGGTATCGCGGAAGGCGCAAGGTGTCACAGTTGGCGATGTTTCAGCCTCGGTCGATTCTGTCCTTCGCTCGCCAGGGCAGCCGTTGACTGCATCTGCACGTGCTTTCTTCGAGCCGAGGTTTGGGCAAGACCTGAAGGATGTCCGCGTTCATGCGGACAGGGATGCTCAGCGGTCGGCGCAGGAGGTCAATGCTCAGGCCTATACGGTCGGTTCTCACGTCGTCTTCAACGCCGGGCGCTACATGCCTGACACTCCGAAAGGCCTGCAGTTGTTGGCGCATGAGCTGACGCATACGATTCAGCAGTCGATCTCTTCGAGTTGTGGAATAGGGCTTCAGCGTCAGCCGCTACCGCAGGAAGAGATCGAGATGCCAGCGGTGTTTGCCGCGGACCGGCGTAAGCGAACGTGGCGACAGTATGCTCGATTGCTCGGGGAGCAGGATGCCGCTCGAATTCGAAGAGACGGGACGTTGTCTTCCGACCTGCGCGATGAACTCAATGCCAAGCTGCGCTTCTTCGAAGACCAAGCACGCACAATGTATATTCGCGAAATTAAGCCGGCTTTATTTGAGGTTCTTGGGCGAGATGGGGCCACAGGGGCGATGCCACGTTCCACCCCAAAGAACCCCAGTTTGCTATCGTTGGATTATAACGGGCCTGACGTGTGTGGTGGGCAACCTTGTGCGACGGATGAAGAAATTGATCCTGACCTCTCGTTGGCCAGTCGTACCGGGCGCTCGGAGTTGCCACATTCAGCGTTAGGTCAAACGTTCTCGGCAGAGGTACGGATTCGTATCGTTGAATTGCTTGAGCATGACGTCGATCTGGCCTGTCATCCCCCGACTCGACGCTGTAAATATGCCAGAGCCACTCTTGAGACTTTTCTGAGGAGCGGGGAAATAGTCGAGTATCGGAATTACGATGGGGGGCCAGGACCCGCCAATCTGACAGCCTTATACGTATCGCTTGGATCGCTGGCGTTGGAGATGTGTCTCGCCAATCCTTTTGGCTGTGCCATGTCATTTGGCATTGCGGGCTCTTCGAGTAACGGGGGCTTTGAAGGGTGTGGTGCCGTGGCTGGGTTTGGCGCGGGGGTTACATTCCGGTTGCCGGGGGGTGCGAAGCTCCTGTCCTCGGTGATTCGCTATGCTGAGCGAGATATCATCGTCGTTGAAACTAGCCGGGGCCCGCAGGCTTTTTATCGATCAACCGGGATTAACAGTGGAAAGGAAGGTACGTGGCTTCCGTTCGACGGTTCTATCGACATGCCGGGTGGGTTTCTCAAGGAACGATTCACGAGCGGCGCCGGGTTGCTGGAGGGAGATCCATTGTTTCGATACGGTACGGGCGAATTAAAAGGGATCTCTGAACAACTTGGCAAGATGGCCCTCCCGACCGGTCAGGCGGTCGGGACTTCCTATGACGTTAACCTCTTGCTCCAAAAAATTGGCGCAAGAAACCCATTGGATTAGACGGGAAGATCTACGATGCCTCCAGCAGCGTTGGTTACCACACATGCTTTTGGCCTAACAGCCAGGAAAGCAGTCGAGCAGCTCCCTGCGCATTCCAAGAAAACTCCTGGGGCTGGTCTCCCGCTTTTCTTGCAACCCAAGTTGGCCATCAGTCAACCGAACGATCCCGCTGAAGTAGAAGCTGACCGGGTCGCCGAGCAGGTCATGCGGATGCCAGAGTCGAGGGTGCAGCGGCAATGCGTGGCCTGTGAGGAAGAGGTCTCGATTTCCCGAAAGCCTAGCGGTGTATCGGGTGAAGCGGTGCCGGCTTCGGTGCCATTGGTGCTGGGCTCGCCGGGCCATGCGTTGGATGCAGGAGCACGATCATTTTTTGAACCGCGCGTTGGCCGTGACTTGGGGCATGTGCGGGTCCATACCGATGCGCAGGCCAGCCGGTCGGCGACAGATGTTCAGGCGCTGGCCTACACCGTGGGTTCCCACATCGTCTTTCGAGTTGGGCAGTATGCTCCTGACGCGACGGAGGGGAAACGGTTATTGGGGCATGAACTCACGCATGTATTGCAGCAGGCTGGCACCGGGATGCGCGGGTCTGCGCATGTTCAACGAACGGTGGCGAGCACCAATTGTCGCGCGGGGGCCAATAGCGCGCCTGCCGATCCGACCGCAACGTTGACGGCACTTGACGCGCGTGCAGCCGGATTGGCGCAAGCGGCGGCGATTCTTACGGCCGTCGGATCCGCCTCTGCGACCATGGACATCGACGTGACGACACATCCGGTAGGGCAGGCCTTTGTCGCTCGATTCGGTCTGCCGCCTGCGGTTCGCCGAGGATTCCGGAATCGGTTTACCGGAGAGGTGTTGCCCACTCTCAACGAAGCGCTTTCAGAGGAGCTGGATCGTGTATCCCGACGCTTGCAGTCGATTGCTGATTTGTATTCCGGTCCGGTGCGGTATCGGTGCATTACCGGAGCGACGACATTCGCTGATTGTGATACACATTGCCGGGACCGATCCGCCTCTGCCTGTGAGGGCGTGCGCGTCATTTTTCTCTGTCCAACATTTTGGGCCATCGCGGGTCCGGAGAGGCAGGCGCTTTTGCTGATCCATGAAGGGGCCCATGTACGCTTTGGGAATCCCACCCATAGTGTAGGCGGTCGATTGCATAATTTCCGTCATCCCGAATGCCTGGCGAGTTTTGTGGCTGATCTGTTTGGACATGGGACCAACACCCCTGCGTGCCCTGTGCCCTAAACGCCGGCAATGCCCTGAGGCTCGCGTCAGTAACTCGTGAGACTGCCTTGAACGGAGATGTAGAAATGAAAAAGCGTCCCAACGTCTGTATCGACCGGATTTTGCCCAGAGACCTGATGCGTTTGCAGCGTACCAAGCCGATGCGAGATGGCGTGCGGCGTGCGATTGCGCCCATCGGAAAGACCTGGATCAATGGCTCGACGCTCAACATGCGATTTATGGGAGGCACCTCCACTGAGCAGACCGTCGCCAAGCAACAGGCTGAATGCCGAGATTCGGATTGTGTTTGATCGCAACGACGGGGCCTGGTCCTATATCGGCACCGATTGCCGTGGCATCCCGTTGGATGGACCGACGATGAACCTGGGGTTCCTCGAGGGCGGGACTGCGGGACATGAGTTTGGCCATGCCATTGGATTGGCCCATGAACATCAAAACCCTGCGGGCGGTATCCAATGGAACGAAGCTGTGGTTATTCGTGAAGCCGCCAAATCGCCGAACTTCTGGAGTGAAGAGAACGCACGCCACAACATTTTGCGGAAATATAGCGCCGCGCAAATCAATGGGACTGCGTTCGATCCGGACTCCATCATGCTCTATTTTTTCCTGCTTCCTGGACTCTCAACGGCATCGCGACCAAAGCCAATGATGTCCTGTCCTTGATGGATAAGGCGTTCATCGCCGGCGCGAAAATGTATCCGAAAACAGGCGGGACGACATCGACCGCCGTCGAGCTGCTCGTCAATGCCAAACGTCGCACCCAGGCCTCGATCGGGAAGGCGGGAGAAGAGGATCTCTATCGGTTTACGGCCGCAGCAGATGCGCGGTATGTGATTGATACCCTCGGTCAGACGGATGTGGTCATGAAACTGTTCGGGCCGAATAACGAGACTGCTTTGATCGCGGAGGATGACGATGCCGGTCTCGACTCCAACGCCAGAATCGCCGGAGACTTGATTGCCGGTGAGTACTTTGTGCAAGTTCGCCATTACAGTCGTCAGAGTGGGACCGGCAAGTACTCGACCAAGGTGCGAAAACTGTAAAGGCCTGTGGCTACTCACACAGCGATGCTGTGGTCAGTGAGGCGCGCATGGGGGAGGAGGAGGGCGCCCTATGGCTTTGTCTTCACAGAGCTGGCCAAGCAGTTAAAAGAAGATTGGACCGTCACCTTGTCGCATGAGGCGCTGGAGTTTGTCGGAGACTCGGAAGTGAATTTGCTGGTGCAGAGGCCACATCCTGCGGATCCAAAACGCACGGTCTTTCATTGGTATGAAATGTGTGATGCGGTGCAGGCGGAGAGCTACGAAATCGATGGCGTCAAGGTCGCCAACTTTCTGCTCCCCTTGTATTTCACCGGCGGAGAGGAAAAGGGTGGCCGGAAGGATTTTCTTGGGCGCGTCTACAATGGGAAGACGCTGCGATCGTTTGGGGTCAACCCTGGTGGGTATGTCGGATTTTTCGATCCGGCAACGGGCGATCATGACACGTTCTCTGCGAAGGGCGATGCCGTGGCGGCGCGTCGCTTTGTGTTGAAGTCGAAGGTGGAGGGGGCTTGGAGAGGCATCCGGTATCAGCGATATGCAACGATGCTCATCGAAGAAGTTCTCGTAGGGATATCGATGGATTGGAATCGACGGGCCAGAGGGGGGCGGATCGAGCAAGTGTGACGAGCCGATGTTAGGGTAGGCGATAGCGTCAATGAGGATGGCATAGTTGTATGTTGGCGAGATCGTTGTGAAAGCAGTCCTCGCGGCTCTGCGTGGTTTATTTCCTGGTGAATGAGGTGAAGTACATGCTGTCAGATCTTCAGAAGAAGTCGGCACAGGCCATTGTGAACATATTTGAAACAGGGAAAGCCCTCGGCGACTATGGCCGCGTCACCCTCCTGCCCGGTGATAGTGGGCACTTGACGTATGGGCGAGCGCAGACGACGTTGGCCAGTGGAAACTTGTACTTGCTCGTCACAGATTATTGTGAGGCTGATGACGCGTTGCTGGCGACGTCGCTCAAGAAGTATCTGAAGCGTTTGGCAAATCGGGATCTGGCACTGGATGGCGATGTGAAACTTCGCAGTTTGCTGAAGGAAGCCGGGGACGATCCCGTGATGCAGTTGGTGCAGGATGAGTTTTTCGACCGAGTCTATTGGACGCCGAGCGTTCAACATGCGGAAGCGATTGGAGTGACGAGTGGGTTGGGAATCGGCGTTGTCTATGATAGCCATATCCATGGGTCATGGGATCGGATTCGAGCGAGGACTGACGAACGGCACCAATCAGCGCAGGACATCGGGGAGCAGCAGTGGATTGCTCATTATGTGGCGGAGCGGCGAGAGTGGCTTGCGACGCACTCGAATCTGCTGCTCCAGCGGACCGTCTATCGGATGGCGGCCTTCAGGGAGATGATCGACGAGGGGCGATGGGGCTTGCCGTTACCGTTTCATGTTCGGGGTGTGCGCGTCGATGAAGGGGTATTGGGCAGTGGTGCGCCGGTACGCGTGTCGGCAGAGGAAGTGGGCGTACGCGTGCTTATGTTACAGACGCCACGGATCAAGGGAAAGGATGTGACGATTGTGCAGCAGGCTCTGATTCGGGCGGGGCTGGCGATCTCCGTCGATGGGACATTTGGGCCGACGGTGGCGAAGGCCGTTACGCGGTTCCAGCAGAAGCAGGGTCTGAAGGCCGATGGTATCGTCGGCCCGGCGACCCGCGCGGCTCTCGGACTCTAGCCGTCAGATCTTACGGATAGGGCCTCGCCTGCTCCTGCTTCAGAATTGATGCGATTCGGGCTTTTTGCGCTTCGATTGATGTCGGGGCCTCTTGGCTTAGGGTGATCTTCTGCCAAGAGGATCTCATCGCAATGCGAAATTACATGATTCTATTGAGCGATGCAGTCTCGCGTGCCAGTCAAATACTCCAATGCATTCGGTAGCTTATGATTGCTCTCCTCTCGCTAGGCCCCGGCGCCTCTCCTGCGACGTCGTTGCTAGGTCTTTTGAGCCAATGGACTTAGTTCCTCTGGTGTATTGAGTCGT
>JAUSMA010000036.1 GCA_030645475.1 Nitrospirota bacterium | reverse complement strand
GGATGTCCGATCCCTCTGGCTAGTGGCGTTGGCGGTTCAGAGCTGGCGGCCTGAGCAGGCAAGACCTGTAGAGGTGCTCAGCGAGGCGAAGGTCCTGTTACGGACCATCGCCGGCTCGATCGAGGTCCCGATTGCATCGCTATCTCCGGACGATCGTTCTCTGAGCCGACTAACAGGGGGAGATGGAATCATTGTTCCAGCCGTTGAGCCGATGATTCGAGACGCGCCGCGTCAGCGGTCTGAGGTGCCTCTGTACACGCCCTATGCGGGATTCTTGTTCTTAATTCCGTTGCTGGCGCGCGCGGGATTGAGTCGTGCGATTCAGGACCATCCGGAATGGGTCGACTCTCATGTGCCGTGGCGAGTTCTGCGTTCGATCGCGAAGCGGCTGTCCATTCCGGAGGACGATCCTGTTTGTCTGTGGCTGTCTGACGATGAGAGAGGTGGCCCAGAGCAGGTTCAGCGAGAGCAAGGTGAGTTTGTCGCGAAGGAAGTCGATGCCATTGTGGGCCAATGGCGACAGGCCATGCGGAGCTGGTGTCGGCTCCAGGCTCACCTGGGGCTGGCCAATGTCGTCCGCCGCCCGGGATGGGTGTCCTGTGGCCAGACCCATGTAGAGGTATGGATGCCGTTGAGTGATATCGATCTGCGTATCCGTCGAGCGGGGCTCGATATCGATCCGGGATGGGTGCCCTGGTTGGGACAGGTGATCCGATTCCACTATGACCCTGAAGGGAGACCGCATGGGACCGGTAGAATCGCTGGGCATTGAAGAACCGAGTATGGCCAAGGAGCCATCCCCTCGATCTCCGTTTTCCGAGCAGCACGAGCGGAGTGCCGATCCCATGCCGGCGCTGAGCTTGCGGACGTTTGCCCTCTCTGCCGTGGCGGCGTTAGCTGCGACCAATCCGGCTTTGAATCGAGACAGTTCGGAATGGCTCTATGTAGCGGAGTTTCTCAAACAGGTGCCCTCCGAGAAGAGTCCGTGGTTGCAGGCCGTGATGGCGGCTTTGCAAGAACCTGCCCGAGAGGATCGTGCGGTGGTGCACTTGGCGGCGGTCTTGTCCTGTACTGTGGTGGAAGTGCTGACTGTGGTGTTGGCCGCAGCGGTCGATGAAGACCTGATGGTGGGACGCGCCCTGGCGTTTCTTCAAGCTCCCGTCGGTGGGGCTCGTCCGACGTTGGGGTTGCTGGCGGCCGCCTATGCCGATCTTGCCGAACCGGGACGACGTGTGCTCGATGTGTTGCTGACTGGATCGGCGATCCGGAGCGGCCTCCTCCTGTTGGGTGGAGAGGACGGACCGTTACCGGAGCGGGCGGTATCCGTGTCCCAGACGGTCGGCTTGGCGTTGCGTGGTCATGACGGGTTGTGGCCTGGAACGACAATTGGGATTGGCGCCGAATCGGTGGTGGCCTTGCCACCTTCGGTTCACGAGTCGGCGGTCCAGTATGCCAGGAGTGTGACGGCAGCTGCCCATCAGAGCCTGCTGATCCGGAGTGGGTTTTTGGCTGAGGCGAAATCCTCGGCGGCGGCTATGGC
>JAUSMA010000035.1 GCA_030645475.1 Nitrospirota bacterium | reverse complement strand
GTCTCATCGTGTCCTTCCCCATGAGTCGGAACACAAATCCGATCGGCGTCACCAAGGCATAGAACACAATGCCAAGTAGAATTCTGGTATTGATCCACCCCAGAATATGTCCGACCCACATCCATCCTTTGTGAATAGGAGCTAAGATCTGCGGAAGGATGGCGCCCAACAGGATCAGAAGCCCGCCTGGGCCCACCGCCCACACCCGTAATGGCTCGCCACGAAATACGAGCGGCCAGAGGCCGATCACGACAAACACTGCTCCAACCAATAATCCAAATTGACGTAGCTCTTTGCGTGTTGCTGCGTGGTCCATTGCCCCGTCTCCCATCTAGCTAATCGAGTTCAAACTCTTTCTTCCAATCAGAATCCCCTTCAAGCGGTTTCTGATCCTCTTTCCGCAACACATAATTCTCGACGACCAGGATATCCATCTCCGTCCGCATGAAGCAGCGATACGCGTCTTCAGGCGTGCAGACGATTGGCTCGCCTCGCACATTGAACGACGTATTCACACAGGTGGCATACCCCGTCTTTTGTTCAAACGCCTTGAGCAACTTGTAGTACCGGGGATTCGTTTCCTCGTGAACCGTCTGAATTCTGGCAGAGTAGTCGATGTGCGTAACGGACGGGATGTCCGAGCGTGGCACATTGAGCAATTCGATGCCCCAAAGCTCCTTCTGGCCTGGATCGAATGGAAGTCGTCGTTTCTCTAGCACCGGAGCCACGAGCAGCATGTAAGGACTATCGCAGTTCATCTGGAAATAGTCCGACACCCGTTCCCTCAGCACCGATGGCGCGAAGGGTCTGAACGACTCCCGGTATTTGATTTTGAGATTTAGCACCGACTGCATTTTCGTATTCCTGGCATCGCCAAGGATGCTGCGCCCCCCGAGGGATCGTGGGCCAAACTCCATACGTCCCTGATGCCACCCTACGACCTTTCCTGCGGCTAGCTCGTCGGCCACCTGATTATATAAATCCTTTTCATCAAGCCGGTTATATACAGCCCCGATGCCCTTCAGCCTTGTCTCGACGTCCTCGCTGCTGAATGCAGGGCCCAGATAGCTCCCCTTCATTTTGTCGTGGATATTGTCCGCGGTCCTCGGCTTGTTCTCATACTGATGCCACGCACTCAATGCAGCGCCCAATGCCCCGCCTGCATCACCGGCAGCCGGCTGAATCCAAATCCCCTTAAACGGTCCTTCTCGGAGCACTCTCCCATTTCCTACACAATTTAGCGCGACACCACCCGCCAAACAGAGGTACTCCACTCCCGCTTCCCGGTGCATCGTCCGCGACAGCCGCAACATGACCTCTTCGGTCACTTCCTGAATCGAGCGAGCCAAATCCATTTCCCGTTGCCCGAACTTCGACTCCGCTTTGCGAGGGGGGCCTCCAAACACGTCGTCGAACTTTCGGCTCGTCATGGTCAGGCCGGTGCAATAGTTGAAATACTCCATGTTCATTCGGAACGTGCCGTCTGGCTTGAGATCGATCAAATGTTCGTAGATAGCCTTGACGTACTTGGG
>JAUSMA010000034.1 GCA_030645475.1 Nitrospirota bacterium | reverse complement strand
CTCCGGGACCCGAATCTCTGCGCCAACTCCATCGGCTCCCAAGAGGACCACACACTGGCTCAAGGCCTGAAGCCCAACTCCTTGCGCTTTAAGCACCGCCTCTTTTGAGACCCAGTAGCGGAAGAACCTTTCTGCACGCTGCTCCTGATCTGCTTGCATAACCCTGGTGTGTTCGGAAGGAGCAAAATACCGTTCAGAAAGCTTCACAACATCAATGTCCGGCCGAATTCGTTCGAGATCGACCCCGACCTCTTGCCCCATAGAAACGGCGATAAGCGCACGGCCATGGGCGTGGGACATATTGAATGTGATGGTAGGCTGACAGCCTAACTCCGTACTCAGGAAAGGCTTTCCCTCCGCACTGCGATGCAACGCTATCATGCCGGGACCGGTCCCCAAATATCGGCTAAGCACCGCTCGGAGACCCCCGTGCGCAAATATGTAGCGCGATCGATCTTCCTCTCGAACCAAGCGCGCCGCCCGATGCCACTCCTCCTCGTCTAACCACCGCCCGCAGCGTTCCAGACAGCGTGCCGATCCGTCGAGTTCAATTCCCCAGAGGTGAACAGCCTTCAGCTCAAGGCTGATGCGGCTCCGCCGCTCAACATCCGTAACACATTCACTCGACTGGAATGAAATCAGCACGGCTCATCCTCAAAGGAACTATTCAGCAGCATGAGGCCATTACGGGCGAAGACCGGCCGCTACGGGACTCACATACTCGACCATCTTGCCATCTTCTAGTTTAATGACCTGATCGCCGAGATGAAAATACCGGTCATCGTGTGTGATGACGACTACCAACTTCCCCCGCGTACGTAAGTCCGGAAGCAATGTCTTGTAAAAGATTTCCTTATACTGCGGATCTTGATCCGCCGCCCATTCATCGAACACATAGATCGGGCGATCCTCCAAGTAGGCCGTGAGAAGCGCCAAACGCTTTCGCTGCCCCTGCGAGAGATCGGTCGTCGAGAATGTGCGTTCATGCACCGTGACTTTCTGATCCATGTGCAGCAATCGCAAATATTGAGGCACGAGCCTCTCGGCCTGAGCGTCCGATTGGCCCAGAAGTTTCTTGAAGAGGTGAAAGTCCGAAAAGACGACCGAAAAATGCTCACGGTACCATTCCCGATTGGCATCGGTAATTCTCGTGCCGGCCAGCGTGACATCCCCCTGTGAAGTCTGATACAGCCCTGTAAGAACTTTCACAAACGTCGACTTCCCGCTCCCATTCCCTCCAATCACATACACCAGTTCGCCCGGATGCAGCTCAAGATTGATTGGACCAAGCGAGAATGGAGTCTCGACTCCTTTCTCTTCGCCGTACGAAAACACGACCTCGTTCCACCGCACAATAGGAGCGATCCTTGCCTCAATGCTTGGCACGGCGAACGTCTGGGTATCCTCGTGGCCGACGTCCAAAGACACGCCTAATCGTTCAATGTTCTCCAATGCCACTTGGCCTCGTTCAAGAGTGGGTAACGCCCCGATAATGCCCCAGATAGGGCCCATCATATAGAGGACGGCCACCACATACCCGGTCAGGGCCTCGGGTGACACCGTCACCACAGATGGAAACAGAAAGACGATGAAACCAATAAGGGCATAAAACGAAAACTGGGTCCAGGCTTCCGCCAGAGCTTGCCTCCGTGTGGCATCCAAGTTTGTGAGCCGATACGATTCCGCAGCCCCGCGTATTTCCTGATTGACGAATTCTTGCCGCCGAGCCCGATGCATCAACAACTCTTTCAGTCCGTCAGTGAGGGAACGAAAGTGTTGAAACAACGCGGCCCTGGCCTCACGAGCGGCATAGATCACGCTGAACGCGCTGGTATGCAGCCACTGATACCCCAGGGCACCAAGCAGGGTAACTCCAGCCACGCCCAAAAACGTACCCCACGACAACCAGGCAAGGTAGAACCCGCAACCCAGCACCACGGCCACATTCATGATCAACTGTGGAAAGCATTGGATCGCCCAAGTGACCCAACTGACGTCATCCGTCAGCGTCACAAGGATATGGGCAGCCCCTCGCTGCTCGGAGCGGCGCAACGGGGCCCGCACGATCTTCGAGCAGAGCGTCAGCGAAAGATCCAAAATCGTGTCTTGGCTGAATCGGACCAGCAGAAGCTGGGACCAGAGGTTGGACAGAAGCTTCCCGGCCACAAGGAAGACAAACCCCACCATCACGAGGTGCGAATCTTCGGAAGGATGATGAAGGACATGATTAATGAGCGCGATCACTCCGGCACTCAAGAGACCTGACATGACACCGGCTGAGACCATGAGCCAGGCCATCGCTTTCGACCGCTGCACAACAAAACGGATAAAACGTCTGAATGGCATTGCAAACCAATCTCACGCTCAAGAAGAAAGGAGATGAAATTACATACGCATAACGCGATCACTGCGATCGCAGAGGGTGTTATTCGTGGCATCAGCGGCGAGAAAGGCCTGAACACAGGTGGAGACGTCTTCCACGTGAGGTAGGGTGAAGAGAAGCCCTGAGTCCTCTGCAGCGACCTCCACGGTCTGACTCTCCCCACCTGCAAGAGCCTCCCAAACACGCCTCGTGTCGACGATCGATTCGGCTACGCGCCGTCTCGATGCCACGATATTCAAGAGTCGGCCGGAGTATGGACGGACAGCATAGCGGGCTACCGCGTAAAAAGTCGCCCGCGTCACTCGTTCAACATGCCAATGAGTCTCACGGGTCTCCTCCGTTCTTCTTTCGATCTCTAGAGATTCCCCGTGTAACATAGACACCAGCCGATTCACCTTGAGCTGAAGGAAAGGCCTCCAGTCTTTCAGAGATGTCCGGAAGAGCACTTGCGCATTCTTCCAGATTTTTCCGGCAACGAATAGGGGTAACCAGAGTCCCATCGTCCAATTATTGCGATGGTTCCGATAGGAGCTCGGATGCCAGG